>JAHCKF010000107.1 GCA_026125925.1 Pseudolabrys sp. | reverse complement strand
TGGCGACCGACCCTGACCGCGAAGGCGAAGCCATCTCGTGGCACGTGCTCGAGGCGCTGAACGAGAAGAACGCCCTCAAGGGCCAGAAGGTCGAACGCGTCGTCTTCAACGCCATCACCAAGCAGTCGGTCACCGAGGCGATGAAGAAGCCGCGCGAGATCGACACCGCGCTGGTCGATGCCTATCTCGCCCGCCGCGCGCTCGATTACCTCGTCGGCTTTACCCTCTCTCCCGTGCTGTGGCGCAAGCTGCCCGGCGCCCGCTCGGCCGGCCGCGTGCAGTCGGTGGCGCTGCGTCTCGTCTGCGACCGCGAACTGGAGATCGAGAAGTTCGTCGCCCGTGAATACTGGTCGATCGTCGCCAAGCTGAAGACGCCGCGCGGCGACGAGTTCGACGCCCGCCTTGTCGGCGCCGACGGCAACAAGCTGCAGCGTCTCGACATCGGCACCGGCGTCCAGGCGACCGACCTCAAGACCATGCTCGAGGGCGCGTCTTTCACCGTGACCTCGGTCGAGGCCAAGCCGGCACGGCGCAATCCGCCGCCGCCCTTCACCACCTCGACCATGCAGCAGGAAGCGAGCCGCAAGCTCGGCTTCGCCCCGGCGATCACCATGCGCCTCGCGCAGCGCCTTTATGAAGGCACCGACATCGGCGGCGAGACCGTCGGTCTCATCACCTATATGCGTACCGACGGCATCGACATGGCGCCGGAGGCGATCACCGACATCCGCTCGATGATCGGCAAGAACTACGGCAAGGAGTATGTGCCGGGCGCGCCCCGCACCTATCAAAACAAGTCGAAGAATGCCCAGGAAGCGCACGAAGCCGTGCGCCCGACGTCGGCTTCCCGCACGCCGCAGGAAGTCGCCAAATACGTCGACCGCGATCAGGCCCGGCTCTACGAACTGATCTGGAATCGCGCCGTCGCTTCGCAGATGGAGTCTGCGGAACTGGAGCGCACCACCGTCGATATCGTGGCGAAGAACGGCTCGCGCGTCGCTGAGCTCCGCGCCTCCGGCCAGGTGGTGAAGTTCGACGGCTTCCTGACGCTCTATCAGGAAGGCCAGGACGACACCTCCGACGACGATGAGTCAAAGCGCCTGCCGGCGATGAGCGAGAAGGAAGCGCTCGCGAAGCAGGCCATCGAAGCCGCGCAGCATTTCACCGAGCCGCCGCCGCGCTTCTCGGAAGCCGCACTGGTCAAGCGCATGGAAGAGCTCGGCATCGGCCGGCCCTCCACTTACGCCTCGATCCTGCAAGTGCTGCAGGACCGCGGCTATGTGCGCATCGACAAGAAGCGCCTGATCCCCGAGGACAAGGGCCGCGTCGTCGTCGGCTTCCTCGAGAGCTTCTTCCATAAATATGTCGAGTACGACTTCACCGCCTCGCTCGAAGAGCAGCTCGACAGGATCTCGAACAACGAGATCGCCTGGAAGAAGGTGCTGGAGGATTTCTGGGTCGACTTCATCGGCGCCGTCAACGAGATCAAGGAAGTCCGCATCACGCAGGTGCTGGACGCGCTCAACGATTTGCTGGAGCCGCACATCTTCCCGCCGCGCGCCGACGGTCATCCCGCGCGCGAATGTCCGCAGTGCGGCAACGGCCAGCTCTCACTGAAGGTGGGCCGCTTCGGCGCCTTCATCGGCTGCTCGAACTATCCGGAATGCAACTACACCCGGCAGATGACGCCCGGCGCCGCCAGCGCGCAGGCGACCCGCGTGCTCGGCCAGGATCCGGAAACCGGTCTCGACGTCACGATCCGCGGCGGCCGCTTCGGCACCTATTTGCAGCTCGGCGAAGAGATCAAGGCGCCCAAGCGCAAGAAGGGCGAAAAGAAAGACCCGGACGCGCCGGAGCCGGTCAAGCCCAAGCGCGCGTCGCTGCCCAAGGGCATCTCCGCCGATGACGTCACGCTCGAGCAGGCGCTCGCCGTTTTGTCGCTGCCGCGTGAAGTCGGCATTTCGCCGGAAGACGGCCAGCCGATCCTCGCCGGCGTCGGCCGCTTCGGTCCCTACGTCAAGCACGACAAGACCTACGCCTCGCTCGAGGAAGGCGACGACGTCCTGACCATCGGCCTCAATCGCGCGATGCATCTGATCGCCGAGAAGATCGCCAATCCGAAGAAGGGCCGCCGCTTCGGCCCCGCGCCGGGCAAGACGCTCGGCGAGCATCCCGACAAGGGCGGACCGATCGTCGTCAAGAACGGCCGCTTCGGCGCTTACGTGTCGAACAACGGCGTCAACGCCACGCTGCCGGCCGACAAGACGCCGGACACCATCACCCTCGACGAGGCGGTCGTGCTGCTCGACGCCAGAGCCGCCGCGCTCGGCAATTCGCCGCGCGCCGCCAAGAAGGCCAAGGCGGCGAAGGGCAAGACCGCCAAGGCTGAACCCGCCGAGGACAAGCCGGCGGTGAAAGCCAAGGCTGCGGCCAAGGCTCCAGCCAAGGCTCCGGCGGCCCGCAAGAAGCCGGCGGCGAAACCCGCCGCCAAGCCGAAGAAGCCGGCCGGCAAGACCAGCAAGAAGATCACGGCGGCGGAGTAATAGCCTCCGCCCGCACGGCTCTCTCATCTGTCATCACCGGGCTTGTCCCGGTGATCCCGCTTAGGGACGCATCGTGCCCGACTAAGCGGGATGGCCGGGTCAAGCCCGGCCATGACAAGCCCAGTGGCAAACCGCCCGCAAAATCACTACATTAATCCCGTAGCGCCGCTTCGGCGCCGGACATGACTTTTGACGAAAACACCGAAACACGATCCCAATACGCTTCCCTCCAAGGCCGCCATTCTCGACTTCATTGCCGCCAATCCCGGCAAGGTCGGCACCCGCGAAATCGCCCGCGCTTTCGGCCTGAAGAACAATCTGCGCGCCGAGCTCAAGCAATTGCTGCGCGAGCTCGCCGATGACGGCGCCGTCGCCCGCGGCGGCCACAAGGGCAAGAAGCTCCATCACCCCGGCGCCCTCGCCTCCACTTTGCTCGCCGACATCGTGTCGCGCGACCGCGACGGCGAACTCATCGCCGTGCCCGGCGAGTGGGACGAGGAAGAGCACGACGCCGCGCCGCGCATCCGCATCCATTCACCGCGCAAGCCTAGGCCGGGCGAAGCCGCCGGGTTGGGCGACAAGGTGCTGCTGCATGTCGATGAGGTCGAGCCGGAAGACGGCATCCGCTATCGCGGCCGCATCATCAAGATCATCGAACGGGTCAAGCACCGCGTGCTCGGCATCTTCCGCGCCGATGCCCGCGGCGGCGGCAGGCTGGAGCCGGTCGACAAGAAGATGCTCGGCCGCGAGATGCACATCCCGCAAGGCGCCACCGGCGACGCGCAGGACGGCGACCTTGTCGCCGTCGAGGCTCAGCGCACCTCACGCTTCGGCCCGCCGAACGGCCGTGTCGTCGAGCGTCTCGGCTCCTTGAAGAGCGAAAAGGCGGTCAGCCTGATCGCCATTCACGCGCATTCCATCCCTGACGTCTTCCGCCGCGACACCCTCAACGAGGCCGAAGCGGCCAGGCCCGCGACGCTGTCGGGCGGACGAGAAGACTGGCGCAAACTGCCGCTCATCACCATCGATCCGGCCGACGCCAAGGATCACGACGATGCGGTGCACGCCGCGCCGGATGACGATCCTTCGAACCCCGGCGGCTATATCGTCACCGTCGCCATCGCCGACGTCGCCCATTACGTCACGCCCGGCTCGGCGCTTGACCGCGAAGCCCTGGTGCGCGGCAACTCGGTGTATTTTCCCGACCGGGTCGTGCCGATGCTGCCCGAGCGCATCTCCAACGACCTGTGCTCGCTGAAACCGCATGAAGACCGCGCCGCGCTCGCGGTGCAGATGATCATCGGCGCCGACGGCCGCAAACGGGAGCACAAGTTCCACCGCATCATGATGCGGTCGGCCGCCAAGCTCGCCTACGAACAGGCGCAGGCGGCGATCGACGGCCGCCCGGACGACACGACCGGCCCTCTGGTCGAGCCGATCCTCAAGCCGCTCTACGCCGCCTATGAGGCACTCAAGCGCGCGCGCGAGGAGCGCGGGCCGCTCGATCTCGACATTCCGGAACGCAAAATCCTGCTGCACCGCGACGGCACCGTCGATCGCGTCGTCGTGCCGGCCCGGCTCGATGCGCACCGGCTGATCGAGGAAATGATGATCCTCGCCAATGTCGCCGCCGCCGAGTCATTGGAGAAGGCGCGCACGCCGCTGATCTACCGGGTGCACGATGAGCCGGGCATCGAGAAGGTCAACGCGCTGCGCGAATTCCTCGCCAGCCTCGACATCAACATCGCCAAGGCCGGCGCGCTGCGTGCTTCGAATTTCAACTTCATCCTCGACCGCGTGAAGGACACCGAGCGCGAGACGCTGGTGAATGAAGTTGTGCTGCGCTCGCAAGCGCAGGCCGAATATTCCGCCGAGAACTACGGCCATTTCGGCCTCAACCTGCGCCGCTACGCGCATTTCACCTCGCCGATCCGCCGCTACGCCGACCTCATCGTGCACCGTGCGCTGATCCGCGCGCTGCATCTCGGCAAGGACGGCTTGCCAGCGAATTTCGCCCTGCCCGAGCTTGCCGAAATCGCCGCCGAGATCTCAGCGACCGAGCGCCGTGCCATGCTGGCGGAGCGCGAGACCAAGGACCGGCTGATCGCGCATTTCCTCGCCGACCGCATCGGCGCCACCTTCGAGGGAAAAGTGGGTGGCGTGCACCGCGCCGGCCTGTTCATCAAGCTGTCGGAGACCGGTGCCGACGGCTTTGTACCGGCGCGCACCATCGGTGACGAATATTTCCGCTACGACGAGGCCGGCCATGCGCTGACCGGCACCCGCACCGGCGAGAGGTTCCGGCTGGGTGACAGCGTCACCGTGAAACTGGTAGAGGCAGCACCCGTGGCGGGTGCGCTGCGCTTCGAGTTGCTGTCGCATGGCCGCCGCGGCACGCCGCCTTCGGGCCGCGAGCGCGTCGAGCGCGGGCGCCTCGGCAAGAAGACGAAGTTCAAGGATTACGGCGGGCGCAAGTCCGAGAAGACATTCAAGAGCGACACCGCCAAGGGTCACGACGAGAAGAAGCGCAGCGAAGAGCGGCGCCGCAAGTTCGGCAAGAAGAAGAACAGTCGCCACAAGGTTCGCAAGAACAAGGGCAAGAGGAAGTAAGGCGGAAGGACACCATGAGCACGACCGACGGCGACCGCCTTCTCCACCGGATGAGCACGCAGGAACGCGACCAATCCTTTCCGGACTCAGAGCCGCGCGACGCCGCCACCATCATGCTGATCGACCGCGCCGGTCCTCAGGCGAAGGTGCTGCTCGGCCGCCGCCATCACGGCCACAAGTTCATGCCCGGCAAATTCGTTTTCCCCGGCGGTCGCATCGAGGCACATGACCGCACCATGCCGGCGGTGAGCGAACTGCACCCCGACACACAGGCCAAGCTGCTCGCCCGTGTCGCGAATCCGGTGCCCGATCTGGCGCGCGGCCTGGCGCTCGCCGCCGTGCGCGAGATGGCGGAAGAGACCGGCCTGCTGCTCGGCGTTCAGGGCGATCAGTCGCCGCAGACACCAGGCGAGATTTGGGCGGAATTTGCCAAAGCCAAGATCCACCCCGATCTCGGCCAATTGCATTTCATCGCTCGCGCCATCACGCCGCCGAAGCGGCCGAAGCGATTCGACACCCGCTTCTTCACGGCGGACGCCACCGCGATCGCCCACCGCATCGAGGGCGTGGTCGGCCCGGATTCCGAACTGGTCGAGTTGGTCTGGGCTCCGGTGGAGGAAGCGGCAGGGTTCGATATGCCGACCATCACCTCGGTGGTTCTGGAGGAACTGGCGGCGCGAGTCGCCGCGGGCATGGGCTATGGCCTGCCGGTGCCGTTCTATTACATGCAGGACCAGAAGTTTCACCGCGAATTGCTATGACTATCCCGCTGAAATAACAGCATAATCCGCAATTTCTTGACATTCGGCGCGTTCTGGCTAGTTTCCGCGCCACGTGGCCGCCCAGGTCTCTTGGCGTGGCCCCCGAAATCCGATTCCAAGGACTTAAATCATGGCCAAGGCCGTCAGCCTCAAGATCAAGCTCGTGTCGAGCGCCGACACCGGTCACTACTACGTGACCAAGAAGAACTCGCGCACCCAGACCGACAAGCTGGTGAAGAAGAAGTACGACCCGATCGCCAAGAAGCACGTCGAATATCGCGAAGGCAAGATCAAGTAAGCTTACGGCGCACCGACGTTTGTTTCGCAATGCCCGGCCGGCGCGCCGGGCATTTGCTTTTTCGGCCGCCGCCAAGCTGATAGGATCACCGGCCGGGAGACAATTCATGACCATCGATCGCCGCGCCTTCGCTGCCCTCTTCGTTGCCCTCGCCGTCGCACTACCGCTCGCCGCCTGGGCCAATGACAAGCCGCACCGTCTCGCGCTGCAAATCAGCGACGGCGACGAGCACAAGATGAACGCCGTGCTCAACGTCGCGGCCAACGTGTCGCGCTACTATTCCGACAAGGGCGAAGAGGTCGAGATCCGCATCGTCGCTTTCAACGCCGGGCTGAACATGCTGCTGGCCGACCGCACGCCGGTCGCGACCCGGCTGAAATCGTTCAAGCAGGGCATGCCGAACGTCACTTTCGATGCCTGCGAGAATACGCTCGACAGCATCACCCGCAAGGAAGGCAAGGAGCCGCCGCTGGTCGAAAACGCCAAGCGCGTGCCGGCCGGCGTCGTTACCTTGATCGAACTGTCGGAAAAAGGCTGGACCATCGTCCGCCCGTAACGAGCGCGCGCCGGCTCGGGAAACGCGACCGCGATGCCGAAATACGACGTGATCGTGGTGGGCCTCGGCGCCGTCGGCGGCGCCGCGGCGTATCATCTCGCCAAGTCCGGCGCCCGCGTGCTCGGCATCGATCGATTCTCGCCGCCGCACGCTCACGGTTCCTCCCACGGCGACACGCGCATCACCCGCTCCGCCATCGGCGAAGGCGTCGAATATTCGGAGCTGGCGCTGCGCTCGCATGCGCTGTGGCGCGAGATGGAGGCGCTGACCGGCGAAACGCTGTTCCTGCGCAACGGCTGCCTCACCATTTCCGGCGCCGACGCAGTCGTGATGCACGACGTCGATGACTTCTTCGTCAATGTCGCGGCCGCCGCGCAGCGCTTCAATATCCCCACGCGCAGCTTCGACGATGCCGCCGCCATCCGCGCGCGCTATCCGCAATTCGCCGCGGCGCCCGGCGACAAGGCGATCCTCGACGAGGAAGCCGGCGTTCTCTATGTCGAGCGCTGCGTCGCCGCGACGCTCGAACTGGCGGCGCAGGCAGGCGCGCACCTGCTGCGCGACACGCAGGTGATGCAGATCGAGCCGTCGGCCACCGGCGTCGCGGTCGCGACCGGCGACAACCAGCGCTTTTCCGCCGACCGCGTACTGATCGCCGCCGGCGCCTGGCTGCCGGGCTTCGTCGCCGGCGAATTGTCGCGCCACTTCACGGTGACGCGCCAGGTGCTGCACTGGTTCGAAATCAGGTCCAACCCGGAACGATTCCGCCCCGAGAACTGCCCGGTCTTCATATGGCAGTTGCCGCGCCGCGGCGGCATCCAGAGCAGCATCTACGGCTTCCCGCTCGAGGGCGATCCTGCCAACGGCCTCAAGGTGACGCACGAGGAAAGCGGCCCCGCCACCGATCCCGATCACGTCGACCGCAGCGTCGATCCCATCGCCGAGACGATGCGCACCTACCGCACCTATATCGAGCCGTTCCTGCCCGATCTCGGCCCGCCCTCGGTGCGCACCGCGACCTGCCTCTACACGCGCGTGCCGCGCTCGCGCTTCATCATCGACCACGACCCGCGAAGCGAGCGCATGTTGTTCGCCTCGCCGTGCTCCGGTCACGGCTTCAAGCATTCCGCCGCGCTCGGCGAGGCGCTGGCCGAACAGCTCACGCTCGGCCAGACGCAGCATGTCGACCTGTCGCCGTTCCGTCTGGAGCGCCTCGGAGAGTATCTAACGCCGTAGCAAGCTCAGGCGGCGCGCACGACCCGCGCCGATGCGATCGTTTTGCGCGAGGCTGCCGCTTGCGGCGCCGATCGCGCTTCAGTTATGGCGCCCTCGCCTTGCGCATTCAGCTTGCGGATGGCGCCGACGATCTCGTCGAGCGCCGTGCCGGTGCGGTTGACCAGATCGACGCCCTCGCCGACCTCGCCGTTGCTGCGGCCGATCAGCTCCTTGATATCTTTCGCGGCATTGGCGGAGCGTTGCGCCAGGTTACGCACCTCGGATGCGACCACGGCGAAGCCACGGCCGGATTCGCCGGCGCGCGCCGCTTCGACCGCGGCGTTGAGCGCCAAAAGATTGGTCTGCCGGGCGATCTCGTCGATGACGACGATGATGTCGGAGATCTTGTGCGAGGAGTCTTCGATCCGCGCCATGGCGTCGACCGCCTTGGCGACCACCTTGCCGCCGTTGTTGACCGCGGCGACTTCGATTTCGCCGAGCGTCGTCGCAAGCTTGGTCAGGAGATCGTTGATAGCGCCGGCCAGCGTCAGCATGAAGCCGTCCTTCCCCGCCACTTCGATACGCTTGGCGAGATCGCCGCCGACCGCTGCCTTGATCACGGCATTGATTTCGACCTCGATCGCCTGCTCGGCGTTCTTGGCCTCGGTGATGTCGGCGGCGAACTTGACGACCTTGCAAGGGCGGCCGTCGGCGTCGAACACCGGGTTGTAGCCCGCCTGAATCCATATTTCGCGGCCGCCGCGGCCGATGCGGCGATACTGTCCGGCATCGAACTCGCCGCGGCCGAGCTTCTGCCAGAAGGCCGAATATTCGCGGCTGCGCGCATAGGCCGGGTCAACAAACATCGAATGGTGCTGGCCGACGATTTCCTCGAGCCTATAGCCGAGCGCGCCGAGAAAATTGTCGTTGGCGGTGATGATCGTGCCATCGAGATTGAACTCGATCATGGCTTGCGACCGGCTCAGCGCCTCGATCTGCCCGCGCCATTCCATCTCGTTGGCGAGCTCGGCTTCCTTGGCGGCGGTGATGTCGGTTGCGATCTTGACGACGCCGGTAGCCTTGCCGGCGCCGTTGAGCAGCGGATGTGGCCTGTATCCAGACGATCTCGCCGTTCTTGGCAATGCGCTGATACTGGCCGGCGTCGAATTCACCGCGGCCGAGCTTGGCCCAGAACTCGCGATAGCCGTCGCTATCGCGTTCCTTCGGCGGCACGAACATCGCATGATGCTGGCCGCGGATTTCCTCCATCGTATAGCCGAGGGTCTTGAGGAAGTTCTCGTTGGCGTGCTGGATGCGACCGTCGAGCGAAAACTCGATCACCGCCTGCGCGCGGTTGATCGCCGCCAGCATGCCCTCGTTGAGCCGGCTGGCCGTGACATCCATCCACTCCAGAACATTGCCGACGTAATGACCGTTGGCGTCGAAGCTGCCATTGACCAGGAGCTGGATTTTGAGGTCGCCGACGGTGATTTCCGTCCGATACGGCAACCGCGATGGGTCCGCGAGCAAGGTCCGCTGGTGTCCCGGATTCTTGTGGAAGATGTCGATGCAGGTTCCGACGATCCGCTCCGGT
>JAHCKF010000106.1 GCA_026125925.1 Pseudolabrys sp. | reverse complement strand
CGAGACCGGCACCACGCTGCCGCCGCCTGTGTTCGCCGAGCACACGGACGATGTGCTGCGCGACGTCCTCGGCCTGCCGGCGGGCGAGATCGCGGCGTTGCGCGCCAAGGGCGCGATCCGTTAAGCGCGTTCGCGATCGGCGCGCAGTTCGGCGAGGATCGAGGCGCGCTTGTCCTGCATCGCCTTGATGGTGTCGTCATAGACGCTGTTGCCATGCGCATCGATGGCGACCGTCAGCGGCCCCAGCCGCTCGACGTCGATCCGCACCAGGCGATAATGCGAGATCATGTCGCGCCAGCCGATGCCGGTCACGCGCTTGATCGCATCGGTCAGGATCGGCGCGCCGCCGCCGAGAAACGACAAATAGACGCAGCCCGCTTGCTTCATCGCCTGCGCCGAGCGGGCGTCGAGCCCGCCTTTGCCGCCGGTCAGGCGCAGCCCGAGCGCCGGGATGAGCTGCGGCATCAGGTCGTTGAAGCGCGTGCTGGTGGTCGGGTTGATGTAGAGGATTTTCAGGCCGCCGTCGGCGTCCTCGATATTGTAGCTACCCAGGTGGAACAGCGCGCCGCCCTTGAGATCGAACGGCAACGCCTCGCCGCGCGCGAGACAGTCCAGCATGCGCTTGTGCGTCGGAATGCCGGCGGTGCTGTGAATCTCGCCGCTGACATGGACGATGTCGCCGACCTTGAGCGCGCGCACATCGCTTTCCGACAACGGCAGCTTGAGGTCGTGCTCGACAAGGCCCGCCATTGCCCTACTCCATGCGCTCGATGCGGCCGTCGCCGTAGAGCCTGGCGCGCGTGCGGCGGTTGATCCAGCAGTTGAAGCACACCGCCACCGGCGTGAAGCCGTGGCCGGAGGCATAGTCGATGTGCACGCCGAGCACGGTGGTGTCGCCGCCGGTGCCCATCGGCCCGACGCCGAGCTTGTTGACGGCGCGCGTCAGCCGCTCCTCCATCGCCGCCAAGGTTGGTTCGGTATTCACGGTGCCGAGCGCGCGCAACGTCTGCTTCTTGGCAAGAGATGCGCAGTGATCGAAGGTGCCGCCGATGCCGACACCCATCACCACCGGCGGACAATGCTGCGCGCCGGCGGTGATCGCGACGTCGAGGATGTAGGTCTCTATTTCTTCCAGCGTCGGAAACGTGAACAATTGCAAGGCCGCCCAGCGGCCGGACCCCAGCGCCTTGGGAGAACACGTCATTTCGACGTAATCCAGCCCGCTCTCGAAGTCGTAGCTGACGATCGGCATGTCCTTACCGTGATACCCGCGCTCCAGGGTCAGCGGGTTGGTGACATGCTTGAGGATCGGCGGGTCGATGGTCTCAACCAGGTGCTCATAGCCCTGGCGGATCGCCGCCGGAAAGTCGCATTGCAGCGGCGCGGCGCTGCCGATCTTGACGAAATAGACCGGAACGCCGCTGTCGGAGCAGACGAAGGTGTCGCGCTTCTCGGCCAGTTCGGCGCTGCGCAGTTGCAGCAACAGGGTCTGCCGCGCCGCTTCCTTGGTCTCCTTCTCCATGGCCCGCGCCAAGGCCGCCTTGGTGTCGTCCGGCACCTTGCGCAGCGCCCACGAATAGAGGTCCTCGGCGGTCTGCCGGACCATGGCGTCAGTGATCGGCATTGGGCCTCCCGGCGAACTGAAAATCGGGACGCAGCATCTCGAAGATCTCTTCGGTAATGGAGTAGTCCATATAGCCGAGCCGGGCCACCGGCCTCAGGCGCCGGGTGTCGACCAGGCCATCGGTGAGGATGGCATCGTCGATATGGATGCCGACGACCTCGCCGATCACGATCGTCGTCGCCGACGGCAGGCCGCTCTTCGGCCTGAGCGGGATGGTCTGATAAAGAATGCACTCGATCGCCGCCGGCGCCGCGGCGACGCGCGGGGCTTTCACGTTACGGCATGCCGCCTTGGCCAGCCCTACGCGCTCGAACTCATCGACCTCCGGCGGAAAGACCGCCGAGCTCTCGTTCATCTGCTTGCAGAGATCCGAACTGACGACATTGACGACGAACTCGCCGGTCGCCTCGATATTCGTCAGCGAGTGCTTGCGCGGCGTCGAGGAGAACATCACGAAAGGCGGGCTGCCGGACACGGCGTTGAAGAACGAGTACGGTGCCAGATTGGCGATGCCGTCGGCCGACACAGTCGAAATCCAGCCAATCGGCCGCGGCGAGATCAGCGCGTTCCACGGGTTATGCGGCAGTCCGTGCGGCTCGCTGCGCGGATCGTAAAACATGGCCTTAGCTACGCGGCACGGCGAGCGTGTCCTCCGGACGGAACGACATCACCACCTCGGCCCCAGTATCGAACGGCGTCGCCGGCTCGCCTTCGACGCGGAAGGTGCTGCCGGCGTTGCGCGTCTTGATCTCATAATGCACGACATTGCCGAGGAAGCTCGCGGCCGTCACCACGCCCGGCAGTACATTCATGGCCTCGCCGCTCTGTGGCGCCGTCTTCTGCAAGGCGATGTCTTCCGGCCGGATCGAGATGGCAACGTCGGGGCCGGCTTCGCCGTCCGTGCGGCAGCGCAAGGTGCCGCCGCCTTCCAACTCCACCGCATTGCCGGCGCCATCGAGGCGGCCGCGCAGGATGTTGGTATGGCCGATGAAGCTGGCGACGAATTCGTTGGCGGGACGGAAATAGATGTCGCGCGGCGAGCCGAGCTGCATCATGCGCCCCTTGGCGATGACCGCGATGGTGTCGGACATGGCCAGCGCCTCGGACTGATCGTGCGTCACATAGACCGCGGTGACGCCGAGTTCGCGCTGCAGGCGCTTGAGTTCGGTGCGCATGTCCTCGCGCAGCGCGGCGTCGAGATTGGACAGCGGCTCGTCCAGCAGCAGCAGCTTCGGCCGGTGCACGATGGCGCGGGCGAGCGCCACGCGCTGCTGCTGGCCGCCGGAGAGCTGCGTCGCCGAGCGCTTGGCGTAGCCGCCGAGACCAACGCTCTCCAAGGCTTCGTCCACCGCCTTGGCGATTTCCGCCGTCGAGTAACGCTGGGTCTTCGACACGCGCATCGGAAACGACACATTTTCAAACACGCTCATGTGCGGCCAGATGGCGTAGGACTGGAACACCATGCCGATGTTGCGCCGGTGCAGCGGCACCGAGATGCCGCGATCGCTGTCGAACAGCGGCCGGCCATCGACGGTGATGCGGCCGGTATCGGGCGTTTCCAGACCCGCGATGCAGCGCAAGGTCGTGGTCTTGCCGCAGCCGGACGGCCCGAGCAGCGTGAAGAAGGTGCCCGGCGCCAGATCGATATTGGCGTCGCGAATGCCGCCGGCATATTCGTTCGGCAGCGCCGCATAGACCTTGGTGAGGTGCTCGAGCTTCAGCATCGTCCTAATCCCTGTCTCCCGGTCCGTGCCGTTACTGGATGCCGCCGCGGCCGCTCTTCTCGGCAACGAAGTAGAAGGCCGACGCGACCAGCGCCATGACCGCCGCCCAGATCAGGCCGAAGGCCGCAAGTTCACCGCCCTGCCCGTTGACCCACAGATCGTACATGCCGACGGCCACCACTTGCGAGCTCGGTCCTGCCAGCAGCACGGCGACAGCGAGCTCCTTGGTGGCGATCAGGAAGATGAAAAGCCAGCCGGAAATGATCGCCGGCGACAAGAGCGGCGCGATGATCCGCCGCAACGCTTGCATCGGTGTCGCGCCGCTGGCGCCGGCGGCTTCTTCCAGTTCCTTATGGATCTGCAAGACGCCGGTGTAGGTGTAGCGCAGGCCGTACGGCAAATAGCGCACCACATAGGCGATGATCAGCGCCCAGATGGTGCCGTAGATCGGCAGCGGCACGTTGAGCAGGATCATCAGGAAGGCGACGCCCATGACGACGCCGGGAAACACCAGCGGCACGGTGGCGAGCTGATCGAGGATCTGGCCGCCCGGCCGCCGCCGCGCGCTCAGCCAGCCGACGAAGAACGACAGGATCATACCGAGCGTCGCGGCGACCGCGCCGACGGCGAGCGTGTTCGTCGCCAGCGTACGGTAGTAATCCGACGTCAGCACCGTGACGTAGTTCGCCAGGTTGAAACCGCTGATCGCCGCGAAACTCATGGCGCGCATATAGGGCAGCAGCGACAGTACACAGCAGCGCCAACGAGCGGCAGCAACAGCACGATGCAGAAGTTGAACAGCACCAGCAGGTCGCCGATCCAGGATAGCCGCCAAGATCGAACTGCCGCGGCCGATAGCCCGCCGGTGACGGTCGAGTAGCGGCCGGCACAGCGAGAGGCGATTGTAGAATGCAGCAGCACGCGACGACCGCCAGCAGCACCACCGAATAGGTGCGCTGGCATAGCCGAGATCCGGCGGGATCGTCTCCTGATCGACTGATACACTTCCGTGGTCAGCACGTTCACCTTGCCGGGGTGGCCGACCAGAATCGGCACCTCGAAGGCCTCGATGGCGCGGATGAAGACGAACAGCGCCAGCGCCAGAATGGCGGGCTTGGCCATCTTGATCGAGATCGTCCAGATGGTGCGGAAGACGGTGGCGCCGCTCATGCGCGCCGCTTCTTCCATCTCCGCGTTGGCGGCGCGGAACGTCGACGACATCAGCAGGAACACCAGCGGCGACCAGAGGAAGCCCTCGATCAGGATCATGCCGCCGAGCGAGTACGGATCGAACAGCGGCCGGAAGCTGCCGGTGAGCTGGCGATAGAGATCGTTGAACGGCCCCGAGCGGCCGAGCAGAAACAGCCAGGCGCTGACATAAAGGATATAGGGTGTGCCCATCGAAATGATGGTGGTGACGTAAGCCAGACCCTTGAAGCGCGTATTGGTGCGTTCGACCAGCCAGGCGAGCGTGCCGCCGAACAGCAAACCGATAATGGTCGAACACACCGCGAAGATCAGCGAGTTCGACAAGGTGCGCAGCAATTCCGGACTGTGGATGAAGCGCGCGAAATGCTCGAGCGTGAAGCCGCCCACGGTGGCGTCGGCATTGGTGACCGCGACCGAGCGCATAATGAGGATGATCGCCGGCGGCAGCACCAGCACGGCGAGAATGATGCCGAGCACCCAAGCGAGCACGGCCGTCTGGCTCATGCGCTTGCGTTCAACCGTCGCGCTGGGCGTAAGGACGCTCAGTCTTGCCTCCATCGTGCGCTGTCGCCAGCCTCAAAAGTGATATCGGGAATAGGATGCGCGGCAGGCCTCAAGCCCGCCGCGCACCGATGGTCGTCAGAGGTTCGGCGATCAGGCGAACTTCTCGTTGAGCAGCTTGATCCAGGTCTTGAGGTTGGCGTCGACGATCTTCGGCGACATCAGCGTGTATTTGAACGGCTTCGGCCCGGTCGGCAGCAAGGTCGGGATCGTGGCCTGCACCTTGGGATGCGCCGGCAGATAGCTGGTGCCGGCGAGCACCTTTTGGCCCTCCTCCGACAGCATGTATTCGATCAGCAGCTTGCCGGCATTCGGGTTGGGACCGCCCTTGATGAGGCCGAGCAGACTGGCGGCGCTGACCAGCGGCTCCATATGCAGCCACTCGATCGGCGCGCCCTTGGCCTTGGAGATATCGACGTGATGGTTGAACACCATCAGGCCGAGCGGGAAGTCGCCGACGATGACGCGGTCGAGCACGGTGCGCTGCGACGACGACATGTTGGTGATCTTCTGCGCCGCCAGCTTGTCGATGTATTCCATGCCGGCCTTGTCGCCCTTGATCTGCAGCATGTTGCCGAGGAAGCCCGGCGCGGCGACCGGCTCCGGCACCGTGGACCACACCATCTGGCCCTTCCATTTCGGATCGAGCAGATCGTCGAAGCTCTTCGGCACCTGATCCGGTTTCACCAGATTGGTGTTGTAGGCGGAGGTGAGGAAATAAAGATTGAGCGCGGTCCAGTGGCCGTCCGGATCCTTGAGTTCGTCCGGATAGGCGGCCGCTTCCGCTGCCTTGTAAGGCTGCACCGCACCCGCCGGCATGACCGACGAGAACGTCGCCGTGCCGTCGAATACGTCGCCCATCATGCGGCCGGCTTGATGTTCGTTGATGATCTTGAGCGCCGTGTCGCCGCTGCCGGCGCGCGTAAACTCGACCTTGATCTTGGGATACTTCTTCATGAACGCGTCGGCGATCGGACGCACGGCCTGGTTCACGATCATCGTCGTGTACCAGACGACCTTGCCTTCCTTCTCGGCGGCGGCAACGAGTTCGGGGCTGGCGGCGCTGGCGCGACCCAATCCGAACGGGCCGGTGGCCGCGGTCGCGGCGGCGGCAGCAAAACCCAATGTAACCTGGCGACGATCGATCAATTTTTCCTCCCTGTTTTCGTCGTGCTCGACATCATGTCTGGAGCGTCCGCGCTCTCTTGATCTTATAAGCTATATCTATAGCTCATATAGCCGTGCTGGCAACTGGCTTTCGCCATTGCGCGCTCCGTGTTTGCGACAAATTCAGGCGGCATGGCGCGACCACGGGTCTTGCGCCGCCAACCCGCAGGGCGGCTCGCCGCCTGCCGGCGTGAAGGCGTAGCCCTCGCCGTCGCGGCGAATGAAGCCGCAGTTCGGCGGCCCGAAATGACAAGGCAGGACCAAGGTGCCGCTGTCGGCAACCCGCTCGAGAAACGCCGCACGCGTCGCCGCTGCAATCTCCGGCTGGATATCGACCACCGTATTCCACGCCGGGCGATAGACCTGCACCGGGTGATGCAGCACGTCGCCCGCGAACACTGCGGTGCGGCCGCCCGATTGCAGCCAGTAATTCAATTGTCCCGGCGTATGACCGAAGGCGGCCACGGCATCGAGGCAGCCGGCGACGCGATCGCCCGGCGAAACGAAGCGAGCGAGGCCCGCTTCCACCACCGGCTCCACGCTGTCGTAAAACGAGCCGCCGTCCTTGGCCCTGCCGCTGAGATTGAACTCGCGAAACCAGGCGTAGTCGTCCTTGGGGATGTGATAGGTCGCCTTGGGAAACGTCGGCACCCAGCGCTCGCCGTCGAGCTGCGTGTTCCAGCCGACGTGATCGCTGTGCAGGTGCGTCATGACCACGTCGGTCACCTGATCGGGACCGGCATCGGCGGCGGCCAGCCAGGCCGGCACCACGGTGTTGAGCTTGTTGGCGCGCGGTGTCGTCCGCGACTTGTAATTGCCGACGCCGGTGTCGATCAGAATGACGCGGCCGGCGTGATGCAGGATCCAGATCTGGAAGCCGATCACCAGGCGATCGACGCTCTCAAACCAGTGCACGCCCTCGAACTGAGAACGCAAGCCGCGCAGCACGTCGTGATCCATGGCCGGAAACAGCAGTCTCGGCACGTGGACCGGACCGAAATATTCGGTCAGGCCGACGACCATCGCCTCGCCGATCTGCCAGGAGCGGATCACGACAGCGCTACCCTCTCGCCGAGGCCGAGGATCTTGCGCGCCGAGGCCGGCGTCGCGATCGTGCAATTGAGGTCATTGAGAATGCGCGAGACCTTCTCCACCTGCGCGGCATTCGACTTGAACAGCACGCCCGGTCTGTCGAACAGATTGTCCTCCTGCCCGACCCGCACATGCGTGCCCATCAACGCGCCGGTCGCCGCGGCGCGCATGTTGCGCGTGCCGGTGCCGTGCGTGAACAGGATGCAATCGCGGCCGAACAGCCGTTCCGATGTCTGCCGCAGATGCACCAGATGATCGACCTCCGAGGGAATGCCGCCGAGAATGCCGGTGAGGAACTGGACGATGATCGGCTTCTTTACGTTCTTCGATTGCAGGTGATAGTCGAGGATGTAGAGATGACCGACGTCGTAGCACTCGAATTCCATAGCGATGTCGGCGTCGATCAGCATGTCGATCATGCGGCCGATTTTGCCGAAGGTGTTCGAGGTCACGACCTCGTAGGCGTCAGGGCCGCTGAGCAGATCGCGCTCCCACTGATATTTGAACTCGACGGCCTTCTGATCCTCCGCCTTGCGGAAGCGGCCGTAATTCATCGAGCCGACGATCACGGTGGCGATCTCCGGCCGCAGCGGCAGCACCGCCGACAGGCGCTCGTCCGCCGTGGCGCCGCGCGAGGCCGACATGTTGATGATGCCGTCGCATTTAGCGCGGATCGCCGGCACGATTTCCTTCCAGACCGCGAGATCGTTGGACGGCCGGCCGTCATTCGGATCGCGGGCGTGCAGATGCACGACCGAAGCGCCGGCGGCGACCGCGTCGATCGCATCCTTGGCGATCTGCTGCGGCGTGATCGGCAGATAAGGCGACATCGAGGGTGTGAGGCTCGACCCGGTGACCGCACAAGTGATGATCGTTTCAGCGCTCACGATGACGTTTCCCTTCAGTTTTCTTATTGACGGTCGGCCGACGCCGGGATCGGCGTCAGCGTCGGATCGCTCGGGCCGGCCGGATAGAGTTCGGGCTTGTGGCCTTCCGGCAGCGGAATTCGGTGCGCGTTCAAGGTCAGCGACACCATGACGTAGTAGCCGGTCAACGCGGTGAGTTCGACGACGCCGACGGGGCCCCAGCGCTTGACGATCGCGCCATAGCAATCATCCGACACGGTGCCGTCGTTCTGCAGCGAGCGCACATAGTCGTAGACTTCGCGATAGGCTTCATCGTCGAACACCGGCGACTGGCGATCGCGGATCGCGGCGATGATCGCCTCGGGCAGGCCGGCGTCACGCGCCGCCTTGGCGTGGATCACCCACTCGAGTTCGGAATTCCAGCGCCGCGCCGTCACCAGCACCGCCAGTTCGTTGAGCGCTGGCGGAAACACCGTCTTGAAGCGCAGGATTTCGCCGAGCTGCTGCCAGCGATCGGCCAGCGCCGGATTATGCAGCGCCGCGCGCAGCGGACCGATCAGCGCGCCGCGGCGCCCGTTCAGCACGGCATCGAGGACCTTGCGCTGCTCCGGAGTCATCGTGTCGGGTTCGGGTAGAGGAATGCGCGCCGGTGTCGCCAAGGAGTGCTCTCCAGTTATCTGTTCGTTCGTTGAAGCCCGAACGTCGCGTGTCACGCGCCGCCCGCCTTCGCCTTGATGCCGAGTTCGGCCAGCACTTGCTGCGTGTGCGCGCCGAGCAGCGGCGGCGCCGCCTCGAAGCTGAGCGGCGAATTGCGGAAGCGCAGCGGGCTCACCACCTGCGGCACCGTGCCGGCCAGCGGATGCGGCAAGTGGCGCAGCATCTGGCGGTGCTCGACCTGCGGCTCGGTGAAGACGCGGTCGATGGTGTTGATCGGCCCGCACGGCACATTGGCGGCGCGGAAGGCATTGAGCCAGGCGTCGGCGGTGTCCTGCATCAGCCGCTCGCCGATGATCGTCATCAGCTCGGGCAGGTTGCGCACCCGCGCCTCGTTGAGGCGGAAGCGCTCGTCGGTGGCGAGGTCGGGCCGGCCGATGGTGGCGGCAAAGCGCACGAACTGCTCGTCATTGCCCACGGCGAGGACGATGTGGCCGTCCTTCACCGCGAACACGTCCTGCGGCTGGATATTGGGATGCTTGTTGCCGCGGCGCACCGGCACGGTGCCGGACACCAGATAGTTCATCGCCTGGTTGGCGAGGATCGCGGTGGAGACGTCGAGCATGGCGAGATCGATGAAGTCGCCGGTGCCGGTCTCGTTGCGCCGCGCCAGCGCCGCCA
>JAHCKF010000105.1 GCA_026125925.1 Pseudolabrys sp. | reverse complement strand
GGCGGGCTGATGCCCGGCGGCCGGGGCGGGCTCCCGAGGCCCGTCCCGCCCCTCCCGTGTCCCCCAACGCGCGGGAGGGGTCGCGGGCGGCCGTTAACCACTCGCTAACCATAAACTGGGCAATCTTTGCCGGGTTGCCGGCATTCGCGCCGGGCGCCTCCTTTAGACGTCCGCACCGCGAGCGCACTCCCCTTATGACCGACACGACCGCCGCAGCTCCTGCCAAATCCTCGGCGCTTGGCAATATTCCGAGCCTCAGCGACATCTCGGGCTTCATCCGGCGCGGCGACATCGGGCTGGCGATCGGCGTCCTGACCATCCTGGTCGTGCTGATCCTGCCCTTGCCGGCGGTGCTGCTCGACGCCTTCCTCGCCATCTCGATCATCCTGTCGGTGCTGATCCTGATGACGGCGCTGTTCATCCAGACGCCGCTCGAATTCTCCGCCTTCCCGACCGTGCTGCTGATCTCGACAATGCTGCGGCTGTCGCTGAACCTTGCCTCGACGCGCCTGATCCTGTCCCACGGTCATGAAGGCACCGACGCCGCCGGCCACGTCATCCAGGCCTTCGGCAACTTCGTGATGGGCGGCAACTTCGTCATCGGCATCATCGTCTTCGTGATCCTGGTGATCGTGAACTTCGTCGTCATCACCAAGGGTTCGGGCCGTATCGCCGAAGTCGCCGCGCGCTTTCACCTCGACGCCATGCCCGGCAAGCAGATGGCGATCGACGCCGACCTGTCCGCCGGCCTGATCGACGAGAAGGAGGCGCGCCGCCGCCGCCAGGTGCTGGAGGACGAAGGCGGCTTCTTCGGCGCGATGGACGGCGCCTCGAAATTCGTGCGCGGCGACGCCATCGCCGGCCTGCTCGTCGTGTTCATCAACGTCATCGGCGGCATGATCATCGGCATCGCGCAACAGGGCTTGTCGTTCGGCGACGCGGTGCACTCCTACACACTGCTCACCGTCGGCGACGGCCTTGTCACCCAGGTGCCGGCGCTGATCGTCTCGACCGCGGCGGGCCTGCTCGTGTCCAAGGCCGGCATCTCCGGCTCGGCCGACAAGGCGCTGATGGCCCAGCTCTCCGGGTATCCGAAGGCGCTCGGCATGTCGGGCGGCGTCATGATGATCATGGCGCTGCTGCCCGGCATCCCGTTCCTGCCCTTCACGCTACTCGGCGGCGGCGCCGTCAGCCTCGCCCTTCTCGTCAACCGCCGCGCCAAGGAACTGGCGGCGCGCGAAGCGGGCCAGAAGGAGACCGAGACCAAGGCGGCGCAGGTCGCGGAGGAGCCTATCTCGGCCGCGCTCAAGATCGACGATCTCAAGGTCGAACTCGGTTACGCGCTCCTGCCGCTGGTCAATTCACCGGACGGCACCGACCGCCTCACCGAGCAGATCAAGGCGCTGCGCCGTTCGCTCGCCGGCGAGATGGGCTTCGTGATGCCGGCGGTGCGCATCCTCGACAACGTGCAGCTCGACGCCAACACCTACGTCATCAAGATCAAGGAAGTGGACGCCGGCTCCGGCAGGGTCTGGGCCGGCCAGTACATGGTCATGGATCCAGCCGGCGGTCAGGTGCGGCTGCCCGGCAATCACACCACCGAGCCGACCTTCGGCCTGCCGGCGACCTGGGTCGATGCCGCGATCAAGGACGAGGCGGCGATCCAGGGCTACACCGTGGTCGATGCCGCCACCGTGCTCTCGACGCACCTCACCGAGCTGCTTAAGGGCAACATGGCGGAGCTCCTCTCCTACGGCGAGGTGCAGAAGCTGCTCAAGGAGCTGCCGAAGGAACAGGCCGAACTGCTCAAGGATCTGGTGCCGAACCAGATCACGCCGTCCGGCATCCAGCGCGTGCTGCAGATGCTGCTCACCGAGCGCGTCTCGATCCGCGATCTCTCGACCATTCTCGAAGGCATAGCCGAGGGGCTCGCCTCGACGCGCAACCCGACGGCGCTCACCGAGCATGTGCGTATGCGCCTGTCGCGCCAGATCTGCGCTCAGTACACCAGCCCGAACGGCTACCTGCCGCTGATCGCGCTGTCGGCGAAGTGGGAGCAGGCCTTCGCGGAATCGCTCATCGGCACCGGCGACGATCGCCAGCTCGCCATGCAGCCCTCGAAGCTGACCGAGTTCATCACCCTCGTCCGCCAGAGCTACGAAGCGGCGGCGCGCGAGGGCGAAGCCCCGGTGCTCGTCACCTCGGCCGGCATCCGGCCTTTCGTGCGCGGCATCGTCGAGCGCTTCCGCGCCCAGACGCCGGTGATCTCGCAGTCCGAAATCCACCCGCGGGCAAGGTTGAAGACGGTGGGGAGCATCTGACGCGGCCGGCGCTCGGCTGCCGCGGCCCGGTTGACTTAGATCAGTTCGATTGACGCCCGTCCGACGCATTCTGCCCGCGGTCTTCCGACCCGAGGCAGAGACGTCCATGAATCGCAGACTCTTCTTCACCTCCGCCATCGGGGTCGCGCTCCTCGCCGTGGCCGGCGCTGCCGCCTGGTCGATCTATCTTCGTCCAGTCAAAGTTCAGATCGCCGCCGTCGAGCGTGACGTGCCGGTCCAGGTGTTCGGCCTCGGCACGGTCGAGGCCCGCGTGACGTCGAAGGTCGGCTTCAAGGTGGCCGGCGTGCTGACCGAGCTGCGCGCCGATGTCGGCGACCGGGTCGCCAAGGGCGCGGTGCTGGCGCGCCTCGACGACCGCGAGGGAAGCGCGCGGGTCGCCCGCGCCAAGGCGGCCACCGAACAGGCCGAAGCCAATCTGCAGCGCGCGACCGCCGGCGTGCAAAAGGCGCAGGCGAATTTCGCCAATGCCAGGACCATCAGCGAGCGCCGGCAGCAGCTCGTGCAAAGCGCGACCACGTCGGTCGAAGCGGCCGAGTCGGCCAAGGCCGCGCAGGATGCGGCCGCTGCCGATGTCAGTCTCGCCACCAGCGACGTGGCGGTGGCGCGCGCCGCCATCGCCGTCGCCATGGCGCTGCTGCAGCAGGAAACCGCCACCCTCGATTTCCACACGCTCGCCGCGCCGTACGACGCCATGATCACCGCGCGGCTGAAGGAACTCGGCTCGGCGCCGGGCGCCGGCGAGCCGGTGTTTACACTGATCGATCCGAAGACCGTGTGGGTGCTGGCCTATATCGACGAGAGCAAGGCCGGCGAAATCAAGGTGGGGGCGCCGGCCGACATCGTGTTGCGTTCGCGGCCGGGCCAGCGCTTTGGCGGCCACGTCGCCCGCATCGAGCCGGAGAGCGACCGCGTCAACGAAGAGCGCCGCGTCGCCATATCGTTCGACACGATCCCGGAGAATTTCAATCTCGGCGAACAGGCCGAAGTTTACATCACCACCGTGCGCCTGGCGAAGCCGCTGTTGGTGCCCGAGGCGGCGATCGTCGGGCTGGGCAAGGCTCAAGGCATGGTGTGGACCGTCGAGGACGGCCGCCTGAGCCAGCATAAGGTCACGCTCGGCCACCGGCTGCTCGACGGCCGGTTCGAGATCACAGCCGGCGTCCCGGATAAGGCCACCGTGGTGACGCAACTCGTGAGCGGCATGCGCGTCGGCCGTGCTGCGAAAGCCGCCGGCGGGGCGACGCCATGAACCTCGCCTACCGCGACATCAAGCACAATCTGCTGCGCTTCGTGCTCACCAATTTCGGGCTGAGCCTCCTGCTCGGCATCGTCATCATGATCACCGGCGTCTATGGCGGACTGATCGACGACGCGTTGCGTCAGGCGCGCGCCGCCAACGCCGATCTCTGGGTGGTCGAGGCCGGCACCAACGGCCCCTTCGCGGAGTCCTCGCGCATCCCCGGCGACACGCGGGAGCTGGTCAGCCGTGTTTACGGCATCGCGCGCGCCGGTTCGGTCACCTACCAATCGGTGCAGACCGAGTTGAACGGACGCCCGCTGCGGCTCTTTCTGACCGGCTTCGAGCCGGGCCGGCCCGGCGGTCCGCGGCAGCTTGTCGCCGGGCGCGAGATCCTGCGCGGACATTACGAGATGATCGTCGACCGCTCCGCCGGCCTTGCCCTCGGCCAGGAAGTGCCGCTCGGCACGCGCGGCCACAGCTTTACCGTCGTCGGGCTGATGCGCGAGGAAGTCACCTCGTCCGGCGATCCGGTGGCGTACATCACCTTGCGCGACGCGCAGCGATTGCAGTTCGAACTGGCACCGCCCGCTTCGCGGCGCGAGCAGGCACGCGGCGGGACTCAGGAAGCCAACGACCAGATCAATGCGGTGATCGCCAAGGTCTCGCCGCATGTCCCCGTCGCCGAAGTGGCGGCGGCGCTGTCGCGCTGGAAACACCTCACGGCGCTGACCCAGGCGCAGCAGGAGACGCTGCTCAGCAAGTTCGTCATCCAACTCGCACGCAAGCAGCAGGGGCTGATCATGGTGCTGCTGGTGATCGTTTCGGCGGTGATCATTGCCCTGATTATCTACACGCTGACCATGGACAAGGTGCGCTCCATCGCCACGCTCAAATTCGTTGGCGCACCCGACCGGACGATCGTCGGCCTCATCGTGCAACAAGCGCTGTCGATGGGGATCTTCGGTTATTTGGCGGGGCTGGTCCTGGTGCTCGTCTTCAAGCCGTATTTCCCGCGCCGTCTGGTGCTCGATCCGGAAAGCGTCGCGATCGTGTTTCTCATCACGATCGGCATCTGCCTGGCCGCCAGTACGCTCGGCATCCGGCTGGCGCTCAAGGTGGAGCCGGCCGAAGCGCTGGCGTCATCGGGTTAGCGCCATGACGGAACAGCATCAGCCGGCCGTGCGCGTCGAGCATCTGTCGAAGCACTTTGGCGAGGGCAGCGCGCGGGTCGACGCCCTGGTCGACATCAACATGGACGTCTATCCCGGCCAGGTCGTCGGCCTGATGGGTCCGAGCGGCTCCGGCAAGACCACGCTGCTGCATTGCATTGCCTGCATCCTCGAGCCGAGCAGCGGCCGCATCGCGCTCGACGGCGAGCCGGTCTATGACGGCCATTGGCTCAAGGCCGACTTGCGCCGCCTGCGGCTCGACAAGATCGGCTTCATCTTCCAGTACCCGAACTTGCTGCCATTCCTCGACGGCAGCGACAACGTCGCCGTGGTGCTCAACCTTGCCGGCCACGGCGCCGCCGCAGCTCGCGCACGCGCGGCCGAACTACTCGACTATCTTGAAGTCGGCCACCGCAAACACGCGATGCCGCGCCAACTGTCCGGCGGCGAGGCGCAACGCGTCGCGATCGCCCGCGCGCTCGCCAACAAACCCCGCATCATCCTTGCCGACGAGCCGACCGCGCCGCTCGATTCCACGCGCGCCCGCATCGTCATGGACCTGCTGCGGCGCATCGCCGCCGACCAGCAAGCCGCCATCATTGTCGTGACGCACGACGAGATGATCCTCGACCGCTTCGATCACATCTTCCGGCTGCGCGACGGCCGGATCGAAAAGGATGTCGTAGCCGACGCTAAAACCGTCACCCCGGCTGTCGTTTAAGAACGACAGCGGCCGCCATGCGCATATGCAAGCCGGACCAAGTCGGCGGCCACCGCCGCTCGTGGACAACATCGGAACTTGCGCCGCCGCCGTCGCTGGTCTAAATCCTCCCCGGGCGCCTCACCCGCGCCCGGTGCCGCCGGTCTCAACCGGCCGTAAGCGTCTAACGTCATTCAACGCAATCAACGACTCTCGGTCGCAAAGACCGGCGCCAGTCGGATTGCGTTTTTTGTTGCCCGCATCGCGGGTCCGTTGGCGACGAGCACCTTAAGGAATGCCATGACATCCTCTTCGACCAAAGACCCCGCCAATGGTCAGCTCGCGCTGCTGACCGCGGTCCTGTTCATCTCCTATCTCTGCGTTGCCGTGCCGCTGCCGGTGGTGCCGGTGTTCGTCACCGCGCAGCTCGGCCTCAGCAACCTCTTCGCCGGCCTCGGCGTCGGCATCGCTTTCCTCGCCACCATCGCCTCGCGCGGTGTCGTCGGCACATTGACCGACCGGCGCGGCGCGCAGATCGCCGCCCGGCGCGGCCTTATGCTCTACGCCGCCGGCGCCCTCGTTGCACTCACCGCCGGACTTCTCGCGGCCACGCCTTGGATCGCCTTCGCCGTGCTGCTCGCCGGCCGCCTGCTCGTCGGCCTCGGCGAAAGCCTGATCACGGTCAGCGTCGTGTCCTGGGGCGTCGGCATCGTCGGTCCGGCGCGCTCCTCGCGCGTCCTGGCGCTGATGGGCGCGGCCATGTACGGCGCGCTGGCGGTCGGCGGCCCGATCGGCGTCATCCTGTTCGATCATGTCGGCTTTGCCGCCACGATGGCGGTCGCCGCCGTCTTGCCCTGCATCGGCTGGCTGATGACCTTGCTGCTGCCCGCCGTGGCCGCGCATCCGGACGCCGCGCGGCCGTCCTTCCTCAGCATCGTCGGCCGCATCTGGTGGCACGGCGCCATTGTCGGCCTGCAGGGCATCGGCTTTGCCGCGATCGGCGCGTTCTTCGTGCTGTATTTCCGCGACCAGCACTGGAGCTATGCCGGCCTCGGCCTCACCGCCTTCGGCGTCGGCTTCGTGCTGGTGCGGGTGCTGTTCGGCCACATGCCGGATCGCGTCGGCGGCCTGCCGGTGGCGATCGTCTCGCTCGCCGTCGAGCTTATCGGACAGATCCTGATCTGGACCGCGCCGCATGCGGGCTTTGCGCTCGCCGGCGCCTTCCTCACCGGGCTCGGCTGCTCGATGGTGTTTCCGGCGATGGGCCGCGAGGTGATCCGCCTGGTCGAGCCGCATCTGCGCGGCACCGCGCTCGGCGGCTTCGCCGCTTTTCAGGATATCGCCTACGGCCTCACCGGGCCGCTGGCCGGGCTGCTCGCCGACCGGGCCGGCTACAGCCGCGTCTATCTCATCGGCGCGGTCGGCGCGGCGGCCGGTCTGGCCATGGCGCTCTATCTGCGCCGCAAGCAACGGAACCGCGCGGCCTGAGGACGCCGCCGGCAGACGCGGGGTCCGAAAAGTTCCATTTCGCAGCAAGGCGTTACGTGTTTTCACGGAGTGGACTGAGCGGCGGCAATGGCCAAGTCTAGCGAATGCCACCCGCCCCTCACGAAGCGTCCGAAGCCACCCCGCAGCCGACCTGTTGCAGCTGCGGCGAGACGATGACGCTCGTCAAAACACACCCGAAGGTCAGCAGCTTCCCGGAGCTGCGCACGTTCCGCTGCGAGCAGTGCCAGAGCACCAAGACGGTGGAAGCCTGACGGGCCGAAGCCCTCGCGCCTCATTTCGGCGGGTCGTAGCCCGGCGCCTTGAAGATGGTATCGAGCTTGGCCGCGATATCGGGGCGGTACACCTTGTCGCCCCACGCCTCCGGCGCCACGTCCTCGATGCCGACGGAAATCGACTTCTCGCTACTGCCAATTGTCTCGATCAGTGTCCGGGTGAGCGCCTGCGCGAGCCGCTGCTTGTCCTCGTCGGTGCGCCCGGCGAACATTTTGACGACGATGTGAGGCATGATGGGCTTCCTGTCGCTCGATTCCAAACTGGACTAATCTCTTTGGTCGCAAGACGTTAAGGATACCACCGCGGGTACCCATCACCGCTGCGAAAGTGCCGTGCGGCCACTGGATTGCCTCAGTTTTATGACTATATTGCAGGAGCAAATCCACGCCGGTTTCGCCAGCCTTTGGCCCGGCCGTTCTGGAGACATCATGAAGAATATCGACTTTTCCGCGCCGGCGGAGCTTTTTCCGTCGCGCAATCGCAAGGTCGCGAGCAAGGTTCGCTATCGCCGTTTCGACAAGGCGTCCGAAGCGATCCGCTTTGCGGTCGAGGAATTGCCGGAAGCCCAGCTTCTCGGCGCCTATATCGAGATCAATGAGGCTCGCCTGAGCCACCAGGATATTCGCGCGCTCTACGAGAGCGAAGCCTATCCGCTCAAGCGCGCGGTAAACGCCTGACGCCGCCCGCGCCACCTTTATAAACAAGCTCAGAAATCGCCCGGCCATCGTGCCGGGCGTTTTCTTTTTAAGCGGCCGAATGCCCGTGGCGGCGGCGCAGCGCCAGCCTGCGCGACAAGGCGCCGCCGGCCCCGGCCGGCCGATCATTAAAAACAATTCATTCTGGCGCCGGCGCAGGGTGTGCGCTGCCGCAGCGTTCATGATGCAGCACGGCATGCGAACCCGGCGGGGGCCGTGCGGGCAAACGGGCGATCACGGCCTTTCACTGTTCCGTGAAAGGCCGGGCGGAACCACCCGACCATACCCACGTTGTTTGTACGAATGGTGCGGCGCCGATGAACCTTTGTGGGGCTCGAACATACCCACGTTTAATGGCCCCGTCGGCCGCAACCGTTTACGCCATTGGTATCCCGCGCCGGGATTGCCTGGAGGACGATGAGATGAACTGGTCGATGTACACCGCCGACCGCACCACTCACCTCAAGATCGTGGTGGTCGGCTTATTTGCCGCGCTGGTGATCGCTGTCATCGGCATCTCGGCCACGCAACTCAATCTCGGCGTTGACGTGATGTCGGCGCAGGGCCCGCAGGTTTACAAGGCCGGCCAGCCAGTGGTCATGACCGTGCGTGACGGCACGGTGATCCGCTGAGCCAACGGCGCGTTCAAGTTTCAAGTGACGAGTTTCTGACTGGACGACTGAGACGACGACTGACGTGAACTGACGTTTGAACTTCTGACTGAACCTCCCCCAAGACTTGGCGCGCCGGCAGTTCCGGCGCGTTTATTTTTTGCCGCGACCATAGCGCGCGGGTCGGCCGCTGGCCCTTGCGCCGCCGCGCAAATGCCGCAGGGTGGTGCGGTAACCGAATCACCTCACGCACCGTCGATCGTTCTCATGCGCCGCGCCGTCTTTGCCGCTTTCATTGCTCCGTTTGCCGTTACCCTGTCCGCCTGCGCGCCCGGCGTATCGGCGACATCCACCTTTGCCGCCGCCGGCGATTACGAGAGCAAGCTCGCGGCCTATGAAGCGGCCCGGCGGCCCTATGAGCAGGCGGCCGAAGCCTATTGGGACGCCGTCAGCGCCAAGCGCCGCATCCGCAACGCCAAGCGCCGCAACCATCAGCCGGTGCTGCTCGAGGATTACGTGCTGGAGCAGCCGCCGGTCTATTCCGGGCCGCCGCGGCCGCGCGACCCCAATGCGCCGCCGGGACCGCAGCCCGGCGAGCGGCCGCCGATCCCGGTGATCGCCGACTTCATCGCCAACGCCAAAAGCCAGTTCGGCTTCGTGCCGGACCTGCCGGCTTCCGATCTCGAGTTCAAGCGCGCCTATGCCCGCGTCGCGCTGGCCGAAGGGCTGACGCGCGAGCAGATCGTCGGCGTCTATATCTTCGAGACCGGCGGCAACGGCACCTATGACACACAGGCCGGCGTGACGCCGAAGCGCGCGACCGCGATATCGCCGGCGGTCGGCTACAACCAATTGCTGTCCACCAACTCCGTGTCGATGCTGGCCGAGCATTCGCCGCTCATCCTCAACGCGCTGCGCGCCAAGGAACGCGCGCTGACCGGCGAGGCCAAGCGCGCCATGACGCGGAAGATCGAGGCCGTGCGCCGCATGATCGCCTACGCCAAATCCGTGCCGGGCAAGTGGAGCGAGTACGACAAGCTCGCCAAGCAGACGCCGGGCGGCATCGGCATCCACGCCATCGTGCTCGACCGCGACATCGGCCCGCTCGTGCAGACGCAGAAGCTT
>JAHCKF010000104.1 GCA_026125925.1 Pseudolabrys sp. | reverse complement strand
CCGTCGACGATGACGGTGCAGGCGCCGCAGACGCCGTGCTCGCAGCCGATATGCGTGCCGGTCTGGCCGCAATCCTCGCGGATCGCGTCGGCCAAGGTGCGGCGCGGCTCGACCGTGATGGCGTGATCCTTGCCGTTGATGGTCAGGGTGATGTTTTGCTTATCGGTCATGGCATCATCCTCCGCTCACCCCCGCGAAAGCGGGGGTCCAGAAGCGGAAATTGCAAGCGCTTCATGTTGGGCCTCCTGGATTCCCGCTTTCGCGGGAAAGAGCGGAGTTTGTAGCGTTTCGCAGCAACGCGCGGATTCGCTGCGGGGTGGCCGGAATGGTGTCGATCTCGACACCGAACGGCGTCAGCGCGTCGTTGATGGCATTGACGATGGCGGCGGGCGGCCCGATGGTGCCGCCTTCGCCGAGGCCCTTGGCCTTGGTGACCGACTGCGTCGACGGCGTTTCCATGTGATGCAGTTCGATCGGCGGCACTTCATGCGCCGTCGGCGGCATGTAGTCGGCGAGGTTGGCTGTGAGGATCGCGCCCGACTCGTCGTACACGATCTCTTCGAGCAGCGCGTTGCCGATGCCCTGCACGACGCCGCCATGCACCTGGCCGTCGGCGATCATCGGATTGATGATGCGGCCGGCGTCTTCCGCCACCAGATAGCGCTCGACCTTGACGTGGCCGGTCTCCGCATCGAGGCGCACGATGGCGACATGGCAGGCGTTGGAGAACGTGCCCGGCGGATCGTAGGTGCCGCTCTCGGTCAGGCCCGGCTCGATCTCGCCCTTGAAGCGATGCGTCTGCGTATAGGCCTCGCGCGCCATCGCGGCGATCGTCACTTCGCGGTCGGTGCCGGCCACTTTGGCTTTGCCGTCTTCGAGCACGATGTCGGTCTCGGCCGCTTCCAGCATGTGGCCGGCGATCTTCAGGAGCTTGGCTTTGATCTTGCGCGACGCGATCAAGGTGGCGCCGCCGGAAATGACCAGCGAGCGTGAAGCAAAAGTGCCCCAGCCATAGGGCGCCGTGTCGGTGTCGCCATGCACGACCTTGATCATGCCCGGCGTCACGCCGATCTCTTCGGCGATGATCTGCGCGAGCGTCGTGCGCAGACCCTGGCCGTGCGGCGAGGAGCCGATGCGCGCCTCGACGAAGCCGGACGGGTCGACGGTGACATGCACCGTCTCCCAGCCCGGCGTGATCGCCATGCCGCGCGCGGCAAAGGCGGGAGAGCCGTAGCCGGTGCGCTCGGAGAAGGTGGCGAAGCCGATGCCGAGATATTCGCCCTTGTTGCGCGCCGCTTGTTGCTGGACGCGAAACGCCGGCACGTCGATGGCCTCGACCGCCATCTCCATGGTTTCGCGATAGCTCGCCTCGTCGTATTCGAGCCCGGTCGCCGACTTGTAGGGAAACGTCGTGATCAGATTCTTGCGGCGGATGTCGATCGGGTCGATGGCGAAAGCCTTGGCCGCCTTGTCCATCAGCCGCTCGAGCGTGAAGGTGATGACCGGGCGCGACACGCCGCGATAGGCCGCCATGGTGCAGGTATTGGTGAGCGCGCCGCGCGCGAGGCACTGATACTGCTGCACGTCGTACGGCCCCGGCATTTCCGCCATCGCCATCAGCGGCTCGACGCCGGAAGTGGTCGGAAAGCACGAATAGGCGCCGACGTTCGACAGTACGTCGGCCCGCAGCGCCAGCAGTTTGGCGTCCTTGTCGAAGGCGGCTTCCAGCGTGATGTATTGGTCGCGCGAGTGGAACGAGGCGATCAGGTTCTCGCGGCGGTCCTCGGTCCAGGCGACCGACGACTTGAGGTGTCGCGCCAGCCACGTCACCAGCACATATTCGGTGCACAGCGACATCTTCTGGCCGAAGCCGCCGCCGACATCCGGCGCGACGACGCGCAAGTCGCTCTCCGGCATGCCGAGACAATCGGCGATGGCGGTGCGCATCAGATGCGGCATCTGCGTCGTGCAGTGCAGGGTAACGCGGCCGGTGACCGGATCGTAAGCCGCATGCGCGGCGCGCGCTTCCATCGGCGTCGCGTTCTGCCGGTTGGAGCGCGCGTCGATTTTGACGATCTTTGCCGCGCCAGCCCACACGTCATCGAAGCCCGCTGTCTTCACCTCACCCTTGAGGATGACGTTGCCCGGCGCCTCGGCATGGATCTGCCGGGCGCCGGCGGCGATCGCGGCGCGGCTGTCGACCAGCGGGTCCGCGTCGTCGATGTCGATCTCGACGAGGTCGGCAATGTCTTCAGCTTCTTCCTCGCTTGCCGCCACCACGGCGGCGACGGCTTCGCCGACGAAGCGCACTTCGCCGTCGGCGAGAATCGGCTGGCCGACCGGCCGGTACTCGAACTTGTGCAGCATCGGCGTGATCTTCTTCACGCCCGCAAGGTCAGCGGCGGTGATCACCTTCGCGCCGCCCGGCGCGGTGACGCCTTTGATCTTGCCCGCGGCGTTCGGGCTGCGCACGAAGCGCACCCAATGCGCGGCCGGCAGGTCGCCGGTGAAGCGGCCGCGGCCCTGCACCAGCGCCGGGTCTTCGAGGCGGCGGATCGAGCGGCCGATCCACTTCATGCCGTCGCCACCGGAGCCTTTGGTGTGCGCTGTCATGTCAGCGAATGCTCCAGCGCGCGGCGCACGACGACCTTGACGAGATCGCGGCGATAGGCGGCGTCTGTCTGGTGATCCTCGAGCGGCTCGATGGCGGCGCTCGCCGCTTCGCCGGCGGCGCGGAAGGCGGTGTCGCCCGGCGTCTTGCCGTTGAGTTCGACTTCCGCCTCGGGAATGCGGCGCGGCGAGGCTTCGGCGCCGCCGAGTCCAACGCGCGCGTCGATCATCTTGCCGCCGTCGAGCCGGTAGGTGACGAGGGAGGCCGACATGGCGAAGTCGCCGGCGCGGCGGCTGAATTCGTAGAAGCCGAACTTGGCATCGGCCGGCAGCAGCGGCAGCCGGACCTCGGCGAGCAGTTCGTCTTCCTTGAGGTTCGTCGACATGATGCCGTCGAAGAACTCCGCGGCTTTGATCTCGCGCGTGCCGTTGACGCTCTTCGCCACCATCACGGCGTCGAGCGTCGCCGCGGTCAGGCACCATTCCGATGACGGATCGGCATGCGCCAGGCTGCCGCAGAAGGTGCCCCGCATGCGGATCGGGTAATGCGCGATGTGCCGCGCCACATAAGCGAGCAGGGCCCCTAGCGGATTGGCGGTGACCGGCTTGTGGAACGCGGCGTGGCGCACGCGCGCGCCGATGGTCAGCGTCTTGCCGTCATCGGTGAGCTTGTCGAGGCCTTCGACCTCGTTGATGTCGACGAGATGCGCGGGCTTGGCCAGCCGGAACGCCATGATCGGCACTAGGCTCTGTCCGCCGGCGAGAATGCGGCCGTCTTCGCCGGCCACTTGCGCGAGGGTGGCGAGCGCCTCGTCGAGGCTACGCGGGACATGGCGGACGAAGGGCGCGGGCTTCATGCGGCGGCGTTCCTGAGACGCGCTCGAGCCCCGAAAACCGGCCGTCCGTTTCGGGATCGCGCGCTCCGAGATTGTATGTATGCTAATGATCGGCCCGGCGGAGTCAACGTCGCGATGGCACCCGAAAGGCTACCACGCGAGATGGCGCAGGGTCTCCAGGGCATCGCGCACCGCCGGCGCCAGCCGGGCCGGGCCGAGGTGTTGCATCAGGCCGTGCCAGGCATCCGCACCATCGACCAGCAGGTCGGTCGCCGCATTGCCGGGCAGGTTGCGGGCAAAGTGGGTGGCGCCTTCGGAATAGAACACCGCAAACAGGCCAAAGCCGACCAGCATGGCGACCGCCGCCACGCGGGCATTGCGGTTGCTGTGCCCCGGGTCGTCCTGGGTTTCGGCCGTTGGGTCGGGCATCGGCACCTCCTAGAACTGGAAATAAATGAACGGCGCCACGCCTTCCGGCCCGATCATGGCGATGAACAGAAGCCCGAAGCCGAACAGCAGGCCGAGCGCAGTGGCGGGCCAGTCCTTGATCCGCTGAGCCAAGCGCTCGAGGCCGTCGCCGGAGGTGAAGTGCATGGCGATCGAGCCGACGGTGAGCGCGGCGACGAACGGCGTCAGCAGTTCGGCGCCGCCGCGGAACGCGAACATGGCGCGGAAATAGTCGGTGGCGATGCCGACATCGGGGCTGCGGAAGAAAATGGCGGCGAGCGTGAACAGGTGGAAGGTGATGAACCAGCCGGTGAAGGCCGGGACGAAGGCGGCGAGCGGTGTCGGTGTCAGCCGTCCGGTGGTCACGGCGGCGCCGGCGGGCGCGAGCTGCAGCCGCGTCGTCTGCCAGTCATGCCAGCGTGTCTTCACCGTGCGCTCGACGACCAGCGCGGCGCCGTGGATTGCGCCCCAGATGACGAAGGTCCAGTTGGCGCCGTGCCAGAGACCGCCGATCAGCATGGTCAGGAAGACGTTGCGGTACATGCGCCAGCCGGCATCGCGCTTGTCGCCGCGCAGCGGCCGGTAGACATAGTCGCGCAACCAGGTGGACAGCGAGATGTGCCAGCGCTGCCAGAGCTGTTGCAGCGACGTGGTGCCGAACGGCCGATCGAAGTTCTTCCGAAACCGGTAGCCGAGCAGCGCCGCGGCGCCGATGGCGATGTCGCTGTAGGCCGAGAAATCGCAATAGACCTGCACGACATAGGCATAGTGGGCGGCGAGGAGGTCGGTGCTCGAGGCCTGCGACGGATTGTCGAACACCGGGTCGATCAGATCGACGGCCAGATAATGGGCGATCACCGTCTTCTTCAGCATGCCGTTGAGGATCAGCAGGAAGCCGGTGGAGATTGCGGCGCGGGTCAGCACCGGCACTTTGCCGAGTTGCGGCAGGAAATGCGACGCGCGGACGATGGGTCCGGCGACGAGTTGCGGGAAGAACGAAATGTAGAGCGCGAGGTCGATCGGCGATGCCACCGGCTTGAGCTGGCGGCGATAGACGTCAATGACGTAGGAGATGCCCTGGAAAGTAAAAAATGAAATGCCGATCGGCAGAATGATCTCGAGAAACGGCATGTCGCGCTGGATGCCGAGTGCGACGGTCAGGTCGGTCAGGCTGTCCATGAAGAAGTTGTAGTATTTGAAATAGCCGAGCAAGCCGAGATTGACCGCGGTGGCCAGTGCCACGAGGCGATGCCGTGCCGTCTCGTTATTGCTCGCGGCGACCAGCAGCCCGGCCGCCCAATTGAAGAGCGACGAGCCGGCGAGCAGCGCCATGAAGCGCCAGTCCCAGAAGCCGTAGAAAAAGTAGCTGGCGCCGAGCAGCACCAGCTTGCGCGGCTCGGCGTGGGCACGCAGCGCCCATGCCGCGACGAACACGGCAAAGAAGAAGAAAGCGAACTCCGGCGTCGGGAACAGCATGGCCGCGGACTTTCAACTGACGGCGGCGCTCAACGCAGCCCGATACTCCTGGCGACGTAATCGGCGAACACGCGACGGCCGGCTTCGGTGAAATGCATGCCGTCATCCTTCCGGATCTGCCGCTTCACGCCTTCGAGGCTCATGCCGAAGGAGGAATAGGCGCTGTCCTTGGCGTGGAATTTGCCCCAGATATCGATGTATCTGAGCTTCCGCTTGGCGGCCTCGCGCTTGTAGATCGCGTTCATGGCGCGATAACCGTGACCGAGCTTGTCCGAGCGCACGTCGGGCAGGCCGACCCAATACAGTTTGCCGCGCGACCTGCCGATCGTATCCATGAAATGGCCGACGCGGCGGGCATATTCGGCGCGCCATTCCTTGGTCAGTGGATCGAGGCGGCGGCCGTCGACGCGGATCGGCTGATGATCGTTGCCGCCGAGCACGACGACGACGACGTTGGCGTCGCCATGGCGCAGCGCGTTCTGCACCGTGCCGTTCCAGTTGAAGTAGTCGGTGCGGACGAGGCCGGTGGCGAATTGCGTGAGCTTGATCACGTTCACCGGCTTGCCGGTGAAATTGTCTTCCATGCCGTTGGCCAGATCGTTGGCGAGCGAATCGCCGACGACGGCGACGCTCACGGTGCGCGCCTCAACCGGCGCTGCCGCCAGGATTGCCAATGCCAACAACGCTGAAAACGCGATGCGCGGAAAAAACATGCCGCACCCCTCCCTGTCCGTGTGTGCCTCCGAGTACGTCGCCCACACGAAAGGTAGCGGTGTAAAAATCACGTATAAACTTAACGGTCTTGCTTAACGCCTCTATGCTTAATGACGGCAAGCGTCGTGGTTTGCTGCGCTTTTGCAGCAGTTCCAATACGGTGCGACACAGCGTCGTGCTCGCCGCCGCTTGTGTTTTCAGCTTGACGCATCGAGTGCCGCGCTTGCGCCGGACATGCGCCCAGGCGCCGTCATCAGGCGATTGGCTGTTACTGTCTATGCTTTCGCGGCTTGGGCTTCGGTGGCGAGACGACGACAACATCGCCGGTGCCGTCGCCATCGACATCCTGCGTGCTGACGGTGACGCCGCCGGATTGGCCGTTTTTCTTGATGGTCTTGCGTGCGACGTGATGCTTGGATTTAGGCCCTGGCCTCGCCTCGGCCATCGGCGCGGCGATCAGGCCCGCGGAGATCAGGCAGGCGAAAGCAAGAAGAGCCGTTTTCATCGGTCCATATTACCAATTGGCATCATTTGCGGCCACGGAATTGAGGCTTTCGCTTTTCCATGAAGGCGCGCACGCCCTCGGCGTAATCCGGCAACATCACGGCTTCGCGCTGCAGGTCGCGTTCCAGGTCGAGTTGTTCGTCGAGCGAGTTGGTTGCGGAGGCATCGAGTGCGCGCTTGATCAGGGCCAGACCTTGCGTCGGCGCGGCTGCGAACTGCGAACACAGTGCCGTGGCTTCCGGCATCAGCTCGTTGTCGGCAACGCAGCGCCAGACCATGCCCCATTCCGCCGCCTGGGCCGCCGGCACCGGCTGCGCGGTCAGCATCAGGGCGCGGGCGCGCGCCTCGCCGATCAGCCGCGGCAGAATGGACGTGCCGCCGGAATCCGGCACCAGGCCGATGCGAGCGAAGGATTGCGTAAAGCTCGCCGATTGCGCGGCGATGACGATGTCGCAGGCCAGCGCCACATTGGCGCCGGCCCCGGCGGCGACGCCGTTGACGGCGGCGACGACCGGGAAGGGCAGCCGCCGCAACTTGCGGACCAGCGGATTGTAATATTTCTCCAGCGACTCGCGCGGCACCGGCTTCTCGCCGGGCTTGAGCAGCCGGTCGTTGAGATCCTGTCCGGCGCAGAAGCCGCGGCCGGCGCCGGTGATCATGAGCGCGCGGCAATCTTCGTCGGCTTCGGCCTCCTCGAGCGCGGCGCGCAGCTCCTCATGCATCGCATCGGTGAAGGCGTTGAGCCGCTCCGGCCGGTTGAGCGTGACGATGCGAAAGCCGGCTTCGCGCGTGACGAGGATCGTTGGTTCGGACATTAGTTTCGTTCCGTCATGGCCGGGCTTCGACCCGGCCATCTCGCTTAGGGACGCCTTTGCCCGGTGATGACAGTCATTTAGACTTGAGGAATTGGTCGAGTACAGCGGTTTCCCGGTTGTCGCCCGCCACATCCGCCGCGATGGTTTCGTAGAGCCGCGCCGAGGCCGACAGCATCGCGCTTTCCGGGCGCTCGGCGCCGACGAAAGCGGCGATCTCGTCCAGCTCGGCGACCCAGCGATAGGCCTTGCCGTACATCGACGGCACCATGCGTTCGAAAAAGCTCAGCAGCCCGGGCTGGCTCTCGGCGAGCTCGGCGCGCAACGCTTCGGCGGAACCGCCCCGCGCGGCGGCGAGCATCATGGTGCCGCCGAGCGCCGTGAGCCCCTTGGTGATGCCGGCATAGGACATTTTCAGCGACGAGGCGGCGGTGAGCGGCCCGTCAAGCGGCCGTACGATCAGGCCGAATTCGTTGAGCGCGGCGAAATCCCTGGCGTGCGGGCCGGATGCATAGAACTTTGTGTTCGTCGTGCCGGGCCGCGGCGGCGGGCCGATAATGCCGGCATCGACGAAGCCGCAGCCGGTCGGCGTGATGACGTCGGCCACGGCCTGTGCGGTCGGCGGCGACACCGCATTGCAATCGACATAGATCGTTTTACGCCGCGCGGCGGCGAGCGCCGGGGCAAGCCGCTGCGCCAGCGCTACCGCTTCGCCCGGCGGCAGAATCGACAGCACGAAGTCGGCCTCGGCCAGGCTCCCGTCGTCGGCATCCTGCATGCCCGCCGCAGTCGCCCGTTTGACGCTTTCCGCGCTGCGGCCGGCCAGCGACGTCAGCACGGTGACGCCCTTGGCGGTCAGGCATTGAGCGACGCCCGCGCCCATGGCGCCGGCGGCAATGATGGCAATGGTCGGCGGCATCGAAGGTCCTGTTCATCGGCATGCGGGAGTGGAATTATAGTTCAATCCAGGTGGCGGCCAAACGACGGTAAGATCAGTAATCCATAGACGGTCCGGAGCAAACTCAGCTAGGTTATCCGGCGAAAGCAAAATGGCCGCTAACGGCCAAAGGGGAGGAACTAAAATGCGTAAGGCGCTCCTGGCGGCCGGTGCCGTCGTCCTGCTCGCGGCGCAGCCCGCGCTGGCTCAGCAGAAAACCATCAAGATCGGCTTCGTCTCGACCTTCAGCGGGCCGACGGCGGTGATCGGCAACGACATGCGCAATTCCTTCGAATTGGCGCTCGATCACATGGGCCGCAAGATGGGCGGCATTCCGGTTGAGGTGATCTACGAAGACGACGCGCAGAAGCCGGATGTCGGCAAGCAGAAGACCGAGAAGCTGATCGAAAGCGACAAGGTCGATTTCGTCACCGGCTACATCTGGTCGAACGTGTTGCTGGCCTCGCTCAAGCCGGTCGTCGATTCCAAGACCTTCCTCATCAGCGCCAATGCCGGCCCGTCGCAGATCGCCGGCGAACTGTGTTCGCCGTTCTTCTTCTCGACGTCGTGGCAGAACGACCAGACGCCGCAGGCCATGGGCCTCTACATGAACCAGAAGGGCGTCAAGAGCGTCTTCCTGATCGGTCCGAACTACGCCGCCGGCAAGGACATGCTCGCGGGCGTCGCCTCGACCTTCAAGGGCAAGGTCGTCGGTCAGGAACTGACCACCTGGCCGTCGCAACTCGACTTCTCGGCTGAGCTCGCCAAGGCCAAGGCCTCGGGCGCGGAATCGATCTTCGTGTTCTATCCGGGTGCTGCCGGCGTGCAGTTCCTCAACCAATACGCCGCCTCCGGCCTCAAGGGCTCGGTGCCGCTCTACACCGCCTTCACCATCGACGAATTGTCGCTGCCCCTGCAGAAGGACAATGCGATCGGCGTGCCGGGCGCGCAGGAGTGGGTCAACGACCTGCCGAACGAGCAGAACAAGAAGTTCGTCGCCGACTACCGCAAGAAGTACACCGGCCTGCGCCCGACCTATTACGGCGCCCAGGCCTATGACGCGGCGCAGCTCATCAACTCGGCGATCGTCGCGACCAAGGGCAACCTGTCGGACAAGGCGGCGGTGCAGAAGGCCATGGAAAAGGCCGACTTCAAGTCGCTGCGCGGTGGCTTCAAGTTCGGCAACAACCACTTCCCGATCCAGAATTTCTACCTGCAGGATGTGGTCAAGGATGCCGACGGCCAGCTCTCGCTCAAGACCGTCGCGACCATCGTCAAGGACGACCAGGACCGCTTCCACGACAAGTGCCCGATGAAGTAAGCGGCGCGGA
>JAHCKF010000103.1 GCA_026125925.1 Pseudolabrys sp. | reverse complement strand
GGCTTTCCACCGAGGAACGCATCTTCGGCTGGAATACGCTCGAAGTGCTGGCGTTCAAGACCGGCACGCCCGAAGCGCCGCTCAACGCCATTCCGCCGTCGGCCAAGGCGACCATGCAGTTGCGTTTCGTCGTCGGCACCGATCCCGACACCATCCTGCCGGCGGTGCGCCAGCATCTCGATGCGCACGGCCTGCATCGCGTCGCGGTGCGGCCGGCGCGGATGGAGACCTTCCCGGCGACCCGGCTCGATCCGACCGATCCGTGGGTGACCTGGGCGCTGTCGTCGATGTCGAAGACCACCAACAAGAAGCCGGCGCTGCTGCCGAATCTCGGCGGCTCGCTGCCCAACGACGTGTTCGCCGACATCCTCGGCATGCCGACGATCTGGGTGCCGCACTCCTATCCGTCGTGCTCGCAACATGCGCCCGATGAACATTTGCTGGGCTCCGTTGCGCGCGAAGCGCTGCAAATCATGGCCGGCCTGTTCTACGATCTCGGCCAAGACGGGGCGCGCATTCTCAAGGAACGGCGGACATGACGGACCACGCGATCGCGGAGAGAACCGATTTTGCCGAGCGCATCCGCGCCTGGCTGGCGCCCCGCGCCGGCGAGATGGAGGCGTTGCTCGAGGAACTCGTCAACATCGATTCCAACAGCTTCGACAAGGCGGGCACCGACGCGGTCGGCGAGCACATCGCCAAACTGCTGACGGCGGAGGGCATCGCCGTCACTCGCATTCCCAAAGCGGAGTTCGGGGACGTGTTTCGCGCCGAGGTGCCGGGTCACGGCCAGAACCAGCATGTGCTGATGCTCGGCCATCGCGACACGGTGTTCGCCAAGGGCACGGTCAGGACGCGCGGCTATTCGCGCCAGGGCGACATGGCCTTTGGCCCCGGCGTCTGTGACATGAAGGGCGGGCTCGTCGCCAACATCTTCGCGCTGCGCGCGATCAAGGCCGTCGGCGGCTTGCCGTTTCCGGTGGTTGCGCTGTTCACCTCGGACGAAGAGATTGGCTCGCCGACCGGACAGGCCGAGATCGAGGCGGCGGCGCGCGGCGCGCGCGCGGTGTTCAATACTGAGCCAGGACGGGTCAGCGGCAATGTCGTCACCGGCCGTAAGGGCGGCGCCTCGTTCCACATCACGGTGAAGGGCCGCGCCGCGCATTCCGGCGTCAACCACAAGGAAGGCGCCAGCGCCATCGAGGCGCTTGCGCGCAAGATCGTGCGGCTGCACGCGCTCACCAATTATGCGACCGGCGTCACCACCAATGTCGGCGTCATCAAGGGCGGCAACACGCACAACACCGTCGCGCCCTGGGCCGAGGCCGAACTCGACTTGCGCTTCATGACGCTGGCGCAGCGCGGCGAACTGATCGGCGAGATCGAAAAGATCGTGATGGCCGAGGACGTGCCGGGCACCAGCGCGACGCTGACCACCAAGGCGCTGTTCCTGCCGCTCGAGGAGAAGAACGCGCGGGCGCTGTTCGAGATCTATCAGAAAGAGGCGGCGAATATCGGCTTTCCGGTCGAGGGCGAATTCACCGGCGGCTGCGCCGATTCCGGCTTCACCGCCGCGCTCGGCGTGCCGACCTTGTGCGGCCTCGGCCCCGTCGGCGGCAAGGCGCATACCGACGACGAGTTCTGCCGCCTCGACACGCTGTTGCCGCGCACGCAGGCGCTGGCGGCGACGATTTGCGCGCTGATCTCTACCGGCGCGCTCTAGCGTCCGGACTGACTGCGGTGCCGGGCATTGGCGAAGGGCGCGCCGCTGCCGTGGCCGAGCTTGCGTGAAATCTGCTCGGCGGCGTGCATCAGCGCGGCGATGTCGCCGGGCTTGGCCTTCTCCGGCAGATACTGGATCGAGCCGACCACGGCCAGCGCCGCGACGCAGGCATCATTGCTGTCGAAGATCGGAACGGCGACGGCGTTGATGCCGAGCATCGATTCTTCCGGCGCCGCGCCGTAGCCGCGTTTGACGATCTCCTGCAGCGACTTGTCGAGCCGGTCCGGTGCGACGACCGTCTTGCTGGTCACTTTCTCGAACGGCCCGCGCAGCATGCGCATCTGAAACGGACGCGGCGCATAAGCGAGCAGCACCTTGCCTTGCGCCGAATTGTAAAACGGCAGTTCGCTGCCGGGACGCACGCCGATTTCGATCGGTGAGGTGCCGGGCAGGGTGACGAGCACCATCGCGCCGCGCGGTGTCATTTCCGAGAGCACCGCGGTCTGTCCTAGCGCGTCGCGTAATTCGCGCATCGGGCCTTCCGCCACCTTCACGAGGTCCGCGTCCGGCGACAGGCGCGCCAGCAGCCGGCTCTTCGGCCCGATGGTGTAACGGCTGGTCGCCGGGTTCTGTGACAGATAGCCGCGCTCGACCATCGTCGTCAGATGACGATGCACCGAACCTTTGGTGACCTTGAGGCGGTCGGCAATCTGCGTCACGCCGAGTTCGTCGTCGGAAAACGCCACCGCCTCCAGTACGTCGATCGCCAAATGGACGGACTGAACGCCGCCTGAACCTTCCGCAGCCATCGTTAAGCGCCCCAACCAGTGAACACATGTTCGCGACAGCGAAACAGTATAGGGGCTATATAAACACGCGCCAAGCCACAATTGCACGTCAAAAACGCCGCCGCTAGCAATTCGCTAGGATCAGGGCGGCCCGCCATTGACTCATCGCGAACTGCACCGATAGATTAGACAAAACGTTGTTCCGCACTCGCGAACAGCACAGAGGGGGCGAAACGAAGGCCCATGCCGCATTGCATGGCCAGCTCGAGGTAAAGTAATGGCGACAAGCGCATCTCCTGACACCGATATCGAAAAACGCGTCGACGCCCTCCTGGTCGGCGCCATTGACCCGCACGTCCACAGCGGCCCATCGATCGCCAAGCGCGCGCTCGATCACGTCGAACTGGCACGGCAATATTCCAAGGCCGGCTTCGCCGCCGTGGTCACTAAGGATCACGACTACAGCGGTGTGATGACCGCCAAGCTGATTGCCGACAATTTCCCCGAACTGACGACCAAGGTTTATTCCGGCATCGCGCTCAACAACGTGATCGGCGGCTTCAACCCTTATGCCGTCGAGCACACGGCGGCCGCGGGCGGCAAGGTTGTGTGGTTTCCGACACTGGCCGCCGAGCAGCACTTTCGTTGGCAGGCGCAGGCCAAGAGCACGCATCCGGCTTCGACCGACAAGATCCGCCCCGCGACGCCCATTCCCGTGCTCGACGCCAACAAGCAGGTGCGCGACGAGGTCAAGGAAGTGCTCGATATCCTCGCCAAGACCGGCATGGTTCTGGCGAGCGGACACATGCACATCAGCGAAACCTGGATCGTTCTCGAGGAAGCCAAGAAGCGCGGCGTCAAGAAGATGTGCGTGACGCACCCTGAGGAGATCGTTGATGGCTCGCTCAACGACGTGAAGGGCCTCGCCGCCATGGGTGCCTTCATCGAGCACTCGATCTGCATGTTCCTCGACGGCTCGAAATTTCAGCATCGCCGCGAGGAAGAGCTCGGCCACTTCATCGAGGCGGCCGGCGTTGATCAGACCGTGATCGGCTCCGACCTCGGCCAGCCGGGCACGTTGCTGCCGCTCGAAGGCATGCGCCGCGGCGTCAAGCTGTGCATCAGACTAGGCTACAGCGACGAGGACATCCGCAAGATGTTCTCTCTCAATACCGCACGCATGCTCGGTATCGAGGCGGACCTGCCGGCCCGCTCGTAACGGAATGGGGTTGAAGGCACTTAAGGAAATCCGGGAGTAGAGACGATGTACGACGCCAGCGATCCGCGTTCCGCTTTGGCCGCCAAAGCGCCGGCCGGCAAGGGCCCCGTCACCGGGCCATTCGGCACCGCCGAATATGTGCGGTTCTACGAAGAGCCGCCGCAGGAAGACAACGCGACCGGCAAGACCTGGATCGCCCGCGGCCAGAACCTGGTCATGGTCTGCATCGAGCCGAAGAAGGACTACGTCCTGTCGCGCGACAATCAGGTCGACGAATACGCCGTCCTGATGCCGGATCCCAAGACGGTGGTCGAGTTCACCACCAAGGACGGTACGCGGCGCGTCACCGGCAACAATCTCGCCTTCCTGCCGCCGGGTAAGTCGTCGATGAAGGTGATCGAGCCGGGCCGCATCTACGCGATGTTCACGACCCGCTCAGAGGACCTCAACGCCAGGTGCAGCAACAAGGATCACTTCAAGACGGCGAAACCTTATGTCGCGCCGGTCGTGAACTGGCCTGAGCCGAAGGGCGGCTTCAAGCTGCGCGTCTACAGCCTCGACGTGGCGCCGGAGCCGGGCCGCTTCGGCCGCATCTGGCGCTGCACCACCATCATGGTGAACTTCCTCGACTATTACGACGGCCCGCGCGATCCCAGCAAGCTGTCGCCGCATCATCATGACGATTTCGAGCAGTGCTCGCTCGCGATTTCCGGCGAGTTCATGCACCACCTGCGCTGGCCGTGGGTGGTCAACAAGAGCAACTGGCTGCCGGACGATCACGAACTGTGCGGCACGCCGTCGATCGCGATCATCCCACCGCCGTCGATCCACACCACGGAAGCCTGCGGCAAGGGCCGCAATCAACTCGTCGATATCTTCTGCCCGCCGCGCATGGACTTTTCCCAGAAGCCCGGGTGGATCCTGAACGCCGACGACTACCCGATGCCGAACCAGAACTAGGAAGGCGACAGGCCAAGCCATGCAGAAGACCACAACCTTTCGCCAGCGCATGCTGGCCGGCGACAAGCTCGTCGGCTCGTTCTTGAAGACGCCGACCGGCCATGGCACCGAGATCCTCGCCGGCGCCGGCTTCGACTTCGTCGTCATCGACCAGGAGCACGCGCCGTTCGACCGCACCACGACCGACATCGCTCTGATGGCGGCGCGTGGCTACGACATTCCGGCGCTGGTGCGCGTGCCGGGACCGGAGTCGATTCTCTCGGTGCTCGATTGCGGTGCCACCGGCATTCTGGTGCCGCACGTCAAGAGCGCCGCCTATGCCCGCGAAGTGGCGGCCTTGTTCCGCTATCGCAACGGCGCCCGCGGCTTCGCCACCTCGACGCGCGCCGGCGCCTACACCGGCGTGCCGATGTGGAAGCACATCGCGGCTGCGGATTCGCAGATGACCTTCGTCGCGCAGATCGAGGACCCGGTGGCGCTCGACGAGATCGACGCCATCGCGGCGGTCGAAGGCGTCGACTCGCTGTTCATCGGACGCGGCGATCTCACGGCGGCCTATGGCGACGAGACCAAGGACCCGCCCGCGGTGGTTCGCGCCGTCGAGCGCATCTCCGAAGCCGCGCGCAAGGCCAAGAAGAACATCAGCGTCTATGTCGGCAATGCGCAGGAAGCGGCGTGGCTGAAGGCGCACGGCGCCAGCGTGTTCATTCTGTCGTCCGACCAGGGCTTCCTGCGGCAGGCGGCGATGAAGGGCCTCGGCGAAGTGCGCGAAGTCGCCTCGAAATAAACCGTCACACGCCGGATCCCCGGCGGTCTGAAGAAACGTTAACTCGGGAGGAGCTTGAAATGAAATACGGCAAGGCAATCATCCTGGCGGCGGCATTGTCCGTCGGCACTATCGGGGCGGCATCGGCCCAGGACACGATCAAGATCGGTTCGTCGCTCGGCCTGACCGGCTACGGCTCGCTGACCGACGGTCACTGGCGCGACGGTCTGACGGTCGCCATCGAGGCGATCAACAAGCAAGGCGGCGTGCTGGGCAAGAAGCTCGAACTCGTCACCGAAGACAACAAGTCGACGCCGCAGCAGGCGGTGGTCGTTTATCGCAAGATGATGTCGGAAGATAAGGTCGTAGCCTTCAACTCGGGTTGCATCTCGGCCGGCAACTTCGCCGCCGCCAGCTTCGTCACCAAGGCGAAGCTGCCGATGTTCCTGTGCTCGATCCTGCCGCGTCAGCCGGAAGAGGTGAAGTGGGCGTTCCAGTTCCTGCCGCCGCCGAAGTACGAAGTGGACGCCCGCTACCAGTACCTCAAGGAGAAGACGCAGGTCCGCAAGATCGGCCTGCTCGCCGATCCAAGCCCGTACGTAACGCTGATGAAGGGCATCGCTGAAAAGACCGCCGCCGAGTTCGGCCTCGAGGTCGTCGCCAGCGAGACCTATCAGCAGGACGATTCGGACTTCAGCGTGCAGATCGGCCGCATCAAGGCCGCCGGCGCCGGCGCCGTCATCATGCTCGGCCAGGGCAACGCGGTGGTCACCGCCGCGAACAACATCCGCTCGCTCGGCCTCAAGGACATGATCATGATGGCGTCGATCCAGGAGCTCGACATCCATCTGGCCGCCGGCAAGGTGCTCGGCGACCAGTACATGGCGCCAGCGCCGATGATCCAGGTCGCGTCGGACGACATGAGCGTTCTCACCGACCCGAAGGCGCGTGCCGCGGCCGAGCCTTTCGTCAAGGCGATGAAGGACAAGTATGGCCGCACCGACAATGCGCAGGCGTCTCGCGCCTGGGATTCGATGATGATGATGGTGATGGCCATGAAGGCGGCCGGCACCACGGATGGCGAAAAGGTGCGTGACGCGTTCGAGAAGCTCGGCCCCTATACCGGCGCCGGCGCCTCGTACGACTTCACCAAAGAAAGGCACATCGGCATCACCGCGAACCCCTATGTGGTCGTCTCGGTGAAGGACGACAAGCTGGCGATCAGGAAGTAAGATGGCGGAGGCCGCTTCTCTCATCGCGATCAAGGATCTGGCGGCCAGCTACGGCCACATCGAGGCGCTTCGTCCGACGAGCCTCCATGTGGCGCCGGGCGAGTTCGTCACGATCCTCGGGCCGAACGGCGCGGGCAAGACCACCTTGCTCCGCGCCATCACCCGGCTGATCCCCAGCAAGGGGCAGGTCTTGTTCAACGGGCGGGATGTCACCGGCCTGAAGACTCATGACCTGGCCGAACTCGGCATCATCATGGTGATGGAAGGGCGCGGCCTGTTCGGCGACATGAGCGTGCGGGAAAACCTGCAGCTCGGCGCCTACAAGATGTCGGGACGGCCGGGCGAACTCGACCGGCGCTTCGACAAGGTGTTCACGCTCTTTCCGCGGCTGAAGGAGCGTATCGATCAGATGGCGTCTTCGATGTCCGGCGGCGAGCAGCAGATGCTGGCCGTCGGGCGCGCCCTGATGGCCGAGCCCAAGCTGCTCATTCTCGACGAGCCGTCGCTCGGCCTCGCGCCGCGCGTCGCCACGGAAATCCTCTCGACGCTGGGCGCTCTCAACAAGGAGGGCCTCGGCATTCTCCTGGTCGAACAGAAGGCGCCGCTGGCGCTCAAGCTTGCCCAGCGCGTCTACATCCTGTCCTCCGCCAGCGTTCGCGCCGAATTGCCGACGCACGAGATCAAATCGCATCATGACCTCGCCCGCTATTACTTCAGCTAAGCCGCCCGGCGCCGCCAAATTCGCCTCGCGGTTCGACCGCTTCCAGGTGAGCCTGCTCGGGCTCGCCGGGCTGGCCGTCGTCGGCACGCTTTTCTACGGCGGCTATCTGCTGACCGTGATGCAGCTCGCCATGATCTACGGCATCTTCTGCATCGGCTTGAACTTCTTCATGGGCTATACCGGGCAGGCCTCGTTCGGCCAGAACGCCTTCGCCTGCATCGGCGGCTACGGCAGCGCCATCCTCTGCGTGCAGTATGGCTGGGAGCCGATCCTGGCGCTGATCGCCTCCATGGTGATTGCCGGCATCTTCGCGCTGATCATCGGCTATCCGACGCTGCGCCTGCGCGGCCACTATCTCGCCATGGCGACGTTCTCGCTCGGCCTCATCACCTATGACATCACGATCCAGTGGACCAGCGTGACGCAGGGCTACATGGGCTATGCCGGCATTCCGCCGCTCGGCATCGGCAGCTTCACCATCGACAGCGAGCGCTGGAAGCTGGTGACGCTGGCGGTATTGGTGGCTTTCGGCTTCTGGCTGTCGCTGCGCATGCGGGACTCGCGCTTCGGCCGCGGCCTGCGTGCGATCTCCGGCAGCGAGAACGGCGCCGCCGCGCTCGGCGTGCGCGTGCCGCGCTTCAAGCTGATCGCCTTCATCGTCGCCGCGCTTTATGCTTCGGCCGCCGGTTCGCTGTTCGCCCATACCATCGGCTTCATCAGCCCGGAGGTGTACGGCCCGCAGATGGCCGTGATGACCTTCACCATGCTCTTCGTCGGCGGCGTCGGCACCATCGTCGGCCCGATCATCGGCGCGGTGGTGACCTCGCTGTTGCAGGAAGTCGTGCGCGGCAGCGGCCATTTCCAGGACATCGCCTACGCGGTCGTGTTGCTGGCGACGCTGATCTACGCGCCGAAGGGCCTGTCGGCGCTCGGCGCACTGTTCCGCCGCAAGAAGGAGGCCTGAGATGGCACTCCTCCGAACGAAGGAACTGACCAAGCGTTTCGACGGCCTGGTCGCCAACAACGCCATCGATCTCGAGGTGCCGCAGGGCAGCCTGTTCGCCGTCATCGGCCCCAACGGCGCCGGCAAGACGACCTTCTTCAGCATGGTCTCGGGCTTCCTCAGCCCGACCTCCGGCAGCATCGAGTTCGACGGCCGCGACATCACCCGCGTGCCGCAGCACGAGATCGCGGCCATGGGTCTCGTCCGCACCTTCCAGCTCGTGCAGCTCTTCAAGGGCATGTCGGTGGCCGAGAACGTCGAAGTCGGCTGCCACCTGGCGACCAAAGGCGGCGTCGCTGCCTCGCTGTTCCGCCCGGCCTGGTTCCGCAAGCAGGAGCTGGAAGTGCGCGAGCGGGCGCATGAGCTGCTCGAATTCGTCGGCCTCAGCGCGCAGGCCGATCTCGACGCCGAGTTGTTGCCCTACGGCCAGCAACGTCTGCTCGAAGTCGCGCGCGCGATGGCCGCCAAGCCGAAGCTGTTGCTGCTCGACGAGCCCGCGGCCGGTCTCAACACCCAGGAGACCGAAGGGCTCGCCCACATCATTCAGAAGATCAACGCACAGGGCACGACCGTCTTGCTGATCGAACACGACGTGGCGCTGGTCACGCGCATCGCCCACCGCATCGCCGTCCTCGATTTCGGCCGCAAGATCGCCGAAGGCACGCCCGACGAGATCAAGGCGCATCCGGAAGTCATTGCCGCCTATCTCGGCGTTGAGGAGCCCTCCAATGCCTAGTGGCGTCGAACTGATCCAGAGCCTCGTCAACGGCCTTGGCATCGGCCTGATCTACGGCCTGATCGCGATCGGCTTTTCCGTCATCTACAATGCCAGCGGCATCGTGAACTTCGCGCAAGGCGTGTTCGTGATGCTCGGCGGCATGTTCGCGCACACGATTCTGACGCGCTACGGCCTGCCGATCTGGCTGTCGGCGATCCTGTCCACCATTCTGGTCGCCGCCGCCGGCGTGCTGGTACAGATCTTCGTCATCAATCCGATGTGGCGCCGCAATGCGCCACTGTTCGCCATCATCCTGGCGACGCTGGCGGTGCAGTTGCTCATCGAGCAGATCGTTATTCTGACGTTGGGCGACCAGCCGCGCACCTATCCGGAATTCACTGCCGGCGGGCCGCTCAAGATCGGCGCCATCGCCATCCCGTATCAGCTATTCTGGATTCTCGGCTGCGGCGCCGTGATGGTGTTCGCGCTGACGCAGTTCTTCGAGCGCACCCGCATGGGCCGGGCGCTGCGCGCCTGCGCGCAGAACCGCGAAGCGGCGGCGCTGCTCGGCATTCCCGTCGAGCGC
>JAHCKF010000102.1 GCA_026125925.1 Pseudolabrys sp. | reverse complement strand
GCCGGAGCTCGCCGCCGTGCTGGCGCCGCAGCCGCCACGGCCCGCTCCGCAGCCGCAGGCCGCGCAGCAACAGCAGCCGCAGCAGCAGGCCCGCCGCCTGCCGCCGGCGCCACGGCTGCCCATCAACCCGGAACTGCCGCCCGATCAGCCACTCGAACCGGGCACCGTACCGCCGCGCTTCGGCAATCCGGGCGCGCGCATTGCCGCCTCGGAAGCCGCTCTCGCCGGCGTCGGACCGAAAGGCGACAACGGACCGACCGGCAAATCCGGCTTCATCGCCGCCGCCCGCCGCGCCGCGCAGGCCGCGATGGCGACGGGCCAGCCCCGCGCGCCGCGCGCCGAGGAAATCGAGGCGCTCACCGACACCGGCGAAGTTCCATCGCTGCGCGCTTCGGTGTTCAAGAAGATCAAGCAGGTGCTGATCGCGGCGAGCCTCGTCGCCATCGTCATCGCCGGCATCCAGTTCGCCAGCAACTTCTTCCACTTCGGCGGCTCGCCCTCCGAACTCGAGACGCCGGCGAACAAGCCGAAGACCTCCGCCAACGACAATGGCGCTGCCGTGCCGCAGGCGCCGGCCAATGACGATGCCCTCGTCACCCATTCGGTGACGGCGCCGGCAAAACCTATCGATCTGCCGGGCTATCTGATGGGTCCGTCGGGGACGATCCGCAACGTCACGCCGGGCTACAAGCCGGGCAACGACGACAACGCGTCCCTTCTGTCAGCGCCGGCACTCAACCCGCCGGCACCGGCGACCGTGCCGAGCCAGGACGTCACCGGCAGCATTCCGGCTGCGCCCAAAGCCAGACCGGTCGCGCCACAGGCCGACAATGGCGGCCTCCCGGCCTCGATCGGCAGCGACAAGCTGCGCGAAGCGGCCGCCGCAGGCGACGCCGGCGCCGCATTTGAAGTGGCCCAACGGTTTGCCGAAGGCCGCGGCGTCGCCGCCAGCCCCGAAGAAGCGGCGCGCTGGTACGAACGCGCCGCCGGCAAGGGTTTGGTGATGGCCCAGTTCCGCTACGCCAGCATGCTGGAAAAGGGCCAGGGCGTGAAAAAGAACCTCGGCCAGGCGCGCAAGCTCTACATCGCCGGCGCCGCCAAGGGTCACGCCAAGGCCATGCATAACCTCGCCGTGCTGTACGCCGAGGGCATCGACGGCAGGCCCGATTACGCCACCGCGGCGCAGTGGTTCCGCAAGGCCGCCGACCACGGGGTCGGCGACAGCCAGTACAATCTCGGCGTGCTGTGCGCCCGCGGCCTCGGCGTCGAAAAGAACCTGAGCGAAGCCTATCAGTGGTTCGCGCTCGCGGCGGCGCAAGGCGACCACGAAGCCGGCAAGAAGCGCGACGAGATCGCTACCCGGCTCGAGCCCGACGAACTCACCGCTGCGCAGAATGCGGTGAAGGCGTTCAAGGCGCATGCGCAGCCGGCCGCGGCGACCGCCGTGCCGGCGCCGCGCGGCGGCTGGGATGCGACCGGGAATGCCGCACCCGCCGCCCCGAAGGGCCATGTTCAGCCGCGCGCCGTTCCGCAGGCCGTAACGAACGCGGCGCCGCTCAATATCGGCGCGGTGGCGCGCCGTTAAGTTTAAGCCGCTGAAAGCCGTGACCGCGCCCCGCCAGGGGTGTTCAATCGCGACGAATCGCGCGAAGACGTGCGAGTGTCATTGAATATCGTCAGGATTGGCTTGAGCCCCTAGCGCTAAGGCGAGCCTCATCGAGGCCCGGATCGACCGCTACCGGCCTGCCCAGCATCGGTTCCGCGGCGGCGAGCGCCGGCGCGGAACGGGCATCAAGACCAAGCCCCGAACGCCGGATGACGTCGCTTGCAGATCTACCTTCCGATCGCCGACATGCCCGTCAACATCTTCCTGGTGTTGGCGATGGGGCTGACGATCGGCTTCATCTCCGGCATGTTCGGCATCGGCGGCGGCTTCCTGATGACGCCGCTGTTGATCTTTATCGGCATTTCGCCGGCGGTGGCGGTGGCCAGCGTCAGCAGCCACATCGCCGCCTCGACCTTCACCGGCGCGATCAGCTATTGGCGTAAGCGTGCCATCGATCTGTCGCTGGCGCTCATGCTGCTCGCCGCCGGCATTCTCGGCACCGCTGCGGGCGTCTGGCTGTTTACGGTGCTGCGCGAGCTCGACCAGCTCGACCTCACCATCGGCTTGTCCTACGTCACCCTGCTGACCACGGTCGGCGCGCTGATGATCAATGAGAGCGTGCAGGCGGAACTGCGGGCACGGCGCGGCCAGCCCGCGACCCTGCGCCGTCCGGGCAGCCACAATTGGGTGCACGGCCTGCCGCTGAAGATGCGCTTCAAGCGCTCCAAGATCTACGTCTCGGTGATTCCGGTGTGGGGCATCGGCTTCCTGATCGGCTTCATCGGCGCCGTGCTCGGCATCGGCGGCGGCTTCCTGCTGGTGCCGATGCTCATCTATTTCCTGAGGGTGCCGACCGCGACCGTGATCGGCACCTCGATGGTGATGACGCTGATCACCATGACATCGGCAACCGTGATGCACGCCGCCACCAACCACCTGGTCGACGCCGTGCTGGCGTTGATCCTGATGGTCGGCGGCGTCATCGGCGCTCAGTTCGGCGCCCATACCGGGCAGCGCATGCGCGCCGAACGGCTGCGCCTGCTGCTCGGCCTTCTGGTGTTCGCCGTCGGCCTGCGCTTTGCCTACGACCTCGTCGTCATGCCGGACGATCTCTATTCCGTCCGCATCGTGAGGATCGAATAATGCGGCGCCTCGGCCTCATCGTCGCCCTCATCGTAGCCGCAACCGCGGCCGCGCCGGCGCAGGCCGAGAAGCTGGTGGTGTCGCTGTCCAATCATCGCGTCGCGGTGACATCGAATTTCGTCGGCACCGAACTCGTCCTGTTCGGCACTATCGAGCCGGACGCGCCGCGCGCGGCGCTGCGCGGTTCCTACGATCTCGTCACCACCGTGACCGGACCGACGGTGACCTTGCGCACCCGGCGCAAGGAGCGCGTGCTCGGCATCTGGGTCAATGTCGACTCGCGCGAATTCATCCGCGTGCCGTCCTATCTCAGCGTGCTCAGCAACCGGCCGATCCTCCAGATCGTCGATCCGACGGCGGCGCGCCGACTCCAGCTCGGCCTCAACCACATCATCCTGACGCAGCGCATCGGCTCCGATTTCGCCGACTCGGTCTCGGACGATCCGTTCCGCGTGAACTTCATCCGGCTGGAAAAAGAAGCCGAGCAGTATCGCGAGGAATCGAACGGCGTCACCTTCCTGACACCGACGGTGTTCCGCGTCTCCATTCCGCTGCCGGCCAATGTGCCGACCGGCACCTACACGGTGGACGTCAAGCTGTTCGCCGGCGGGCAGATGATCACGCGCACCAACACCGCGCTCGAGGTGATCAAGTCCGGCTTCGAGCAATATGTGTTCGAGGCCTCGCAGCACCACGGCCTGATCTACGGCATCGTCACCGCGATGATGGCGCTGATGATCGGCTGGTTCGCCACGGTGGTGTTCAGGCGGGACTAGCGAGCCGCGGCCGCTAGCACCTCCAGCACCGCATGCGCGGCGTCGATCCGCGCCGGGATCGGAAAGGCGCGGTTTGCCAGCATGACGAGGCCGATCTTCCTGGCCGGCACGAAAGCGACATAGCTGCCGAAGCCGGTCGTCGACCCGGTCTTATTGAACAGCGTGGCACTTTGCGGCGCGCGCGGCGGTGTCAGGGCCGTCGCGGCCTGCGGCTTGTAGATCATGTCGGCGGAGTTGCCGGCGCGTAGCGTCTCCAGCGTCACCGGGTAATCATATTGTTCCCAGCCCAGGCCCTGCACCATGGCGCCGACCCTGAAATAACCGACATGGGTCGCCTCGACGGCGCGACGCATCGGCGCGTCGATTTGGTCCGGCGCGATGTTGATGTCGACGAAGCGGATGAGGTCGGCCGCCGAGGTCTTCACGCCATAGGTCTCGTCGGCGAACACCGCCGGATTGACGCGCACGGCCTTGCTGCCCTTATAGCCCCAGGCGTAGCGATCCATCGCCGCCTTGGGCACGCGGATGTAGCTGTGTTTGAGGCCGAGCGGCGAGAAGATGTCCTTCTCCATAACGTCGGCGAAATCGCGCTTCAACGCCAAGGCTGCCAAGTGGCCGAACAGGCCGAGGCTGGGGTTCGAGTACTGGCGCCGCTCGCCCGGCGCGGCCGAAGGTTTGAAGGCCTTGAAATACGCGGCCATCGTCGCGTCGTTCCTGACAGACGCCGGCAACTGCAACGGCAGCCCGCCCGCGGTATAGGTACCGAAATTGAGCACGGTCGCCTTGTCGACGGCCGAGCCATGCAGCGCTGGCATGTAAGCACCCGGATGCGCGTCGAGTGCCAGCGCGCCACGGTCGACCGCATAGGCGGCAAGCGTCGCCGTGAAGGTCTTGCTGACCGAGCCGATCTCGAACAGCGTGTCCTTCGTCACCGGCGTCTTCGTCTCTTTCGCGGCGTCGCCGAAGTTGAAGAAGTACTGTTGCCCATTGACGGTCACGGCCACCGCCATGCCGGGGATATCATACTGCTTCAGCAGCGGCCGGTAGGCCTGATCGACCGCGGCGGCGATGCGCGCGGTATCGTCGGCATGCGCAACACTCGATAGGGCGAGCGCGATGGCCACCAACGAAGCGGCGGCACGTGCGACAGTACGCAAGGCCAATCTCCCACCATAATGGCCGCGCAGCAGGCGCAGCCATTATGGCGGGAGCGAGACGATCAGGCCATCGGCGCCACTTCGCTCGCGACACCCGGCTCCAGCAGGCGCAGCCGCGACGTCAGACTGAGCGCCTTGAACGAAGACACGATGTCGTCGCGGTCCTGCGTGAAATGCGCCCAACCGTCGCAATGCACCGGTACGATCGCGGCCTGCGGGAAAGCGTGCGCGGTCTCGATCGCGTCGTTGACGTTCATGGTGAGATTGAACGGGCCGCGGGTCTGCGCCGAACCGGCGAACAACAGCACGATGCCGACCTTGAAGCGCCGCGCCACCTCGGCAACGCCGTCGTACCACACCGTGTCGCCGGTGACGTAAACGGTCGGCGCACCGTCGGCTTCGAGCACGAAGCCGACGACATCGCCGGCGAACGGCTCGATCCCCGCCGGCCCGTGCCGCGCCGGCGTCGCGGTGACGCGGACCGCGCCGCCGTCCCTCATCTTCAGCTCGACGCTTTGCCATGGCGCCAGGCCTTCGGCCTTGCCGCCGAGCCGGCCGGCGCCGACCTGCGTCGTCAGCACGCGGCCGGCGCGCGCCAGGAAGTCGCGTCCCGACGTGTCGAGATTGTCGGCATGCTGGTCGTGGCTGAGCAGCACGGCATCGACCGCGCCGACCTTGCCGGCGTCGAGCGCAGGCCCGTCCGTCTTGTGCAGCGTCACATGCGGCAACTGGTAGTCACCGGGCGCATCGAAGGTCGGATCAGTCAGCAGGCGCAGCCCGGCATAGTCGATCAGCACGGTTGGGCCACCGATCAGCGTGAGATGCGGATTGGTCATTGATGATTCTTCCTAAGCGCGAGCCGCTGCGGCCCGGGTGACAAGCCAGATGCCGAGCGCCACCGGAACGATGCCGAGCAAATCGGCGGTTTCGAGATGCTCGCCGAGGATGAGCCAGCCGAACAGCATGCCGAGCGGCGGGATCAGGAAGTGATAGCTGCTCGCCGCCGTGGCGCCGGAGACATTGAGGATCTTGAACCACAGCAGATAGGCGAAGATCGACACCAGCAGCACGTTGTAGGCGAAGGCGGCGAGCAGGCTCAGGCTCGGCGTGATATCGTGGAAGCTCTCGAAACCCAGCGCGAAGGGCAGGATGGCGACGCCGGCGGCGAGACTCTGCACGCCGTTGCCGATCCACAGGCCCTGCTTCGGCGCGTAGAGCTTGAACAGGATGGTTCCGCCAACCAGCGAAAACAGCGCCAGCACCGACAGCAGGATGCCGGTCAGATGATCGGTGCCAAGCGTCAGCCGGCTCTCCACGATGAAGGCGACGCCGCCCAGGCCGAGCAAGAGGCCGAGCACCTTGCGCCAGGTCAGCCGCTCGCCGAGCACCAGGACGGCGAGCACCGCGGTGACGATCGGATTGGCGCTGATGATCAGCGCCGCGAGCCCGGCCGACACCGTCTTGAGCGCGATATAGCCGATGCCGAGATAGACCGCCTGGTTGGCGACGCCGAGCGCCGCGAAGACGCCGACGTCACGCCGGGTCAACGTCCAGCGGATGCCGCTCAGCGGCGCCAGCGCCATCATGATGACTCCGGCGGCGAGGAAGCGGACGGCGAGGAAAATGAGCGGTGGACAGTCGGCGATCGCCACCTTGCCGGCGGAAAAGGCGGAACTCCACAGGACGACGAAACCTAGAACCATCAGCGCGAGGCGCAGGCGCGTGGTGCCTGCGACAGGCGGGACGGCAGCCGGGACAGCGGACAGGGCGAGCTGGGACATGGAAGATTCCTTTCGCCGTCACAGCTACGCCTGCCCCTGGCCATTTGGAAATTAAATGATATTATTAGTCCTAGTTGTTTTTCGAATGGATAGCGCCATGCTGGATATCGAGCTCTTGCGCAGTTTCGTCTCGGTGGTCGATGCCGGCGGCTTTACCCGCGCCGGCGAACGGGTCCATCGCACCCAGTCCACCGTCAGCCAGCAGATCAAGCGGCTCGAGGAATCGGTCGGCCGTCCGCTGCTCGTCCGCGACGGCAAGCGCGCCACGCCGACCGAAGAAGGCGAGCGGCTTTTGAGTTACGCCCGGCGCATCCTGGCGCTGGAGCAGGAGGCGCGCGACGTGGTCGCCCGCCCCATGGCCGACGGCGTCGTGCGGCTCGGACTGCCCGAGGATTTCGCCGCCTACCGGCTCGTGGAGCTGCTGTCGGACTTCGTGCGCGGCCGGCCGACCTTGCGGCTGGACGTGCGCTCAGGACTCAGCGCGACCAACCGCGCTGCGCTCGAGCGGGGCGAACTCGATGTCGCGCTGCTGAAGCGCAAGGCGGGCAGCGGCGCCTGCCTCGCCTCATGGCCCGAGCAACTGCAATGGGTGACGAGCCGGCGGCATCCGATCGACCTGACGAGCGACCCGGTGCCGCTCGCCGTCTCCGAGCAGGGCTGCCTCTATCGCAACGCGCTGATCCATGCGCTCGAGGCGGCAGGCCGCGCCTGGCACATCGCCTATACGAGCCCGAACCTCTCCGGCATCCAGGCGGCAGTCGCGGTCGGGCTCGGCGTCGCGATCCTCCCGGACGTGGCGATCCTGCCGGAGCACAAGATCATCGACAGCCACGGTTTCACGCCAATCGGCCACAGCGAGATCGCATTGGTCGTGTCGGACAATGCCAGCCCGGCGGCCCGCAAGGTGGCGGAGCTGATCGCCGACCTCTGCAACGCGTTGCGGCCGAGCGAGGCGGCGTAGTTTAGCCCGGCAGGCAGCGCTTCGCGGTGAAGGCATAGAGCCGGTCCTCGCCGAGCATATGCGCGGTGAAGGCGAGCGTGCCGAACAGATCGGCGAAGGCGGCGTCGCGAATGTTCAGCCCGCCGGTGAATTCGCCGAAAGCCGGCATCACCAGCCGCGTCTCGTCGGCGGCAAAGCAGCGGCGGCGCACGGCGCGGCCGCGATGCGAAATCTTCGCCACCGGATGCAGATGACCGGCGATTTCGCTTTGCGCGCCGCTCGGCAGATGGCGGAAGGTCAGCGCATCCACGGTCAGCGTATGTGTGAACACGCCGCCGATGCCGTCGGCCGGTTCCGGATCATGATTGCCGGTGATCCAGATCCAGTCGCGCCCGCGCTGCAAGGCCGCGATGCTGTCGCGATCCTCGACCGAGAGACGCGACGGCCCGCCGCCATCGTGGAAGCTGTCGCCAAGCGCAACGACAACACGCGGCGCATAATGCGCGATCAGCTTCGCCAGCCGCGCCAGAGTCGCCGCGGTATCGTAAGGCGGCAGCAGCATCCCGCGCCGCGCGAAGCTCGAGCCTTTCTCCAGATGCAGATCGCTGACCGCGAGCAGGCCGTGCTCGGGCCAATAGAGAGCGCCGCAGGGATCGCAGAGAAGAGAGGTGCCGGAAATAGAAATCCTGTCATTCCGGGACGGCGCAATTGCGCCGGGCCCGGAATCCATAACCCCTGTCTGGGAGTATGGATTCCGGGCTCGCCGCTGCGCGGCGCCCCGGAATGACATTGCCTCACTCAATTCATCGCTTCCTTGATCAACTCGTCGGCGGCTTCCGCCAGCAGCGTATCCGCCGCCTCGCCATAGACCGTTTCGCGGCCGATCTCCAGCATGACGGGAACCGCCAGCGGCGAGACGTGATCCAGCCGTTTATGGACGATTCGGCCCTGCACGCGCGACAGCATTTCCGACAGCCGCTTGATGTCGAGCAGCCCGGTGGCGGCATCGGCCCGCGCCGCGCGCAGCAGGATGTGATCGGCCTGATGCTTGCGCAAGACGTCGTAAACAAGGTCGGTGGATATCGTGAGTTGCCGCCGCGTCTTTTCCTCGCCGGGGAACCGCCGCTCGATCAGTCCCGCGATGATGGCGCAGGTGCGGAAGGTGCGCTTCATCAGCGCCGACTCATCGAGCCAGGCTTCGAGATCGTCGCCGAGCATGTCTTCGGCGAAGAGTTCCGCGAGCGACAGGCCGCCTTTGGCAATCCGCAGGCCCATATCGCCGAGGCCCCACACCGCCAGCGCATATTCATTAGCGACAAAGCCGAGTGGCTTGAGCCCCCAGCGCTCCAGCCGCCGCGTCAGCAACATGCCGAGCGTCTGATGCGCGAGACGGCCCTCGAACGGATAGCAGACGAGGTAGTTCTTCGCCGCGCGCGGAAAGGTCTCGACCAGCAGGTCGTTGGCCGGCGGCAGCAGCGAGCGCCATTTCTGGATTTCGAGCCATTCGCGCACCTGCTCGGGCAATGCGCCCCATGCCTTCGGCTCGGCGAGAATGTCGCGCACGCGCGAGGCAAGGTAAGTCGACAACGGAAACTTGCCGCCTTCATAGGCCGGCACTTTCGGATCGCTGGCATTGGAGCGCGAGGCATAGACCTCGTTCTCGACGAGCGCCTCGTAACGCAGGATTTCGCCGGCGAAGACGAAGGTGTCGCCCGGCGTCAGGCCTTCGATGAAATATTCCTCGACCTGGCCGAGCACGCGGCCGCCGCGCGGGATCACGGTCGTCGAACGGCGCGAGCGCACGAGGCGTACTTTCAGCATATCGGCTTCGACGATGGTGCCGATGTTCATGCGGTAACGCTGCGCGACGTTGGGATGCGTGATGCGCCAGCGTCCGTCCTTGCCTTGCCTTATCTTGGCGAAGCGTTCGTAAGCCTTCAGCGCATAACCGCCGGTGGCGACGAAATCGATGACGCCGTCGAAATCGCTGCGCGCCAGTTTGGCGTAAGGCGCGGCGGCGCGCACCTCATCGAACAACTCGTCGGACAGGAACGGCGCGCCGACGGCGCGGCCGAGCACGTGTTGCGCCAATACGTCGAGCGCGCCGGTGCGGAGCGGCGGCGTGTCCTGCGCGTTCTCGGCGACGGCGCCGATCGCCGCGGTGCATTCCAGCACTTCGAAGCGGTTGGATGGCACCAGCACTCCTTTCGACGGTTCGTCGAGCCGGTGATTGGCGCGGCCGATGCGTTGCAGGAGCCGCGACGAGCCTTTCGGCCCGCCGATATTCACGACGAGATCGACGTCGCCCCAGTCGATG
>JAHCKF010000101.1 GCA_026125925.1 Pseudolabrys sp. | reverse complement strand
CCGGCCAGTCGATGACGCCGGCGCAGAACAACGCCCACCACGCCAGCACCGGCTGCAACGCCAGGCGCGGGCCATGGTACCACCAGGAGTCCGGGATCGGCGGCAGCACGATGTGTTCGACCGCATGCTTGATGTTCGCCGGCCACACCGCGACGATGTAGAGCGCCAGCGCGATGCCGGCGGCCTTGCGCGTCGGCGGCCACAGCAGCGCCAGTGCCCCCGCAAGTTCCAGCCAGCCGGTGATGAGCACCACTTCGCGCGGAAACGGCACCCAGCCCGGCGTGATGCGCACGAGGGCGTCGGTCGATCGCAGATGCAGGAACAGGCCGCCGATGAAGAAAGCGGCGATCACGAGCCGCATGGCAGAGCGCAGGCGGGCGAGATTCGTGTCGGTCATGCCGTTTATACGGCCGGCGCGGCGGTTTGGGTCTATGGGCCTGCTAATAAATGGCGCGCGCGACGCGGCCGTCAGCGCTCTCTTCAGCGGCCTTCGGCGCGATCCTGCGCGCGTTTGGCGAGCTGCTGGACCCGTGTTTCCAGCGCGCGCAGCTTGGTCTCGGCCTTGAAGGCACGCTCGCGCCAATAGGCGGCATCGGCCACCGCGCGCGCCACGACCCGATCGCCGGCATCGGCGCGCAGCCGCGGCGGCGCATATTTCAGCACGTCCGCAGTGGCACCGAGATGGCGCAGGCGCACGGCATGCGGTTGCTCGAGCGTCTTGATGAGGTCGTTGAAGGATGACACGGCGACAGGAACTCCGTTGGCGGAACGAGATCAAAACGCAGAAACCAACTGTGGGTTCCGCTTGTGGAAAAATCGTGGCGTGCCGCGCCCGCTCGATGGCGCTTTGGCCTGGTTTCACAGGAACGGAAGCGGCATCGCGTTGTTAGCGACCGGGGCTGGTAACAGGAGACAGCTCCATGCGTAAGTTTGCTACCGGACTCGCCGCCGCCGCCGTGCTCGGGGTGCTCGTTCCCGCTTCGGCCTCGGCCGCCGAGCCGCATCATTACCGCCAGCATCATCGACAGCAGGCCTATCATCACCGCTACGAGCGCGTGCCGGCCTACGCCGCCGAGCGCACTTATTACGACCGCCGTCCGGTCTATGCCGCGTCGGGCTTGCCGTCCGACCCGCTGCTCTATCCGATCGGCGGCGCGGTGATCGGCGCCATCATCGGCGCCGCGGTGTGTCCGCCCTGCGCCATCGCCGGTTCGGCGCTGACGTCGGGGGGCGGTGCGCTTGTCGGCGCCGGCATCGGCGCCGTGGGCGGCACCTTGGTCGGCGTCGCGGTGACCGACACGCCGGATCGCTATGTGCGCTACTAGGCCTGCGCGGCCGCATTGAACCGCGGACGCGACACGACGGCCGGGGAGCAAACGCTCTCCGGCTGTTGTCGTCGTGAAGCAAGCGTTGAATGAATTGCGACAATTGTATCGATCTTGACGCGCCGGTGCTGCTGGCGCGCAGCCATATGATGGTTCTTTCGATCGTCAGCGGCCTTCGACGGATGATGGATAAAGCCGGTTTACCTTACAAGCCGTTGACGATACTCGGCTTGCCGCCGCGCATACGCGTACAGGCTTAGCGGCACCCCCGGTTTTTCCGCGTGGCGATATACGCGGGCTTCAAAACTGAAAACTATGACGGTGCCGTTCTGACGCAGTGGTGAATCCGCCTTAGCGTCAGCCGGAGCAATGCATGTTAACGCAGTTCTATCGCCGGCTCAGGGCCTTCGGCCGCGACCGTGGCGGCAATGTCGCCATCACCTTCGCGCTCGCGGCGTTGCCGCTGGTCGGCACCGTCGGCGCCGCCGTCGATTTCACGCAGGCCAACAGGACCAAGGCGGCGCTGCAGGGCGCGCTCGACTCCGCGGCGCTGATGCTGTCCCGCGACGCCGCGACCTTGAGCAGCAGCGAGCTCAACACCAAGGCGAAGAATTACGTGCAGGCGATGCTGAACCAGCCGCAGGCCAAGGACATCACCGTGAGCGCCGCCTACACGAGCGATGGCGGCAGCAAGGTCGTCGTCAACGGCTCGGCCTCGGTGCCGACCGTGTTCATGGGCGTCATCGGCATCAACAACGTGACGATCAGCGGTTCGTCGACAACGGCCTGGGGCACGACGCGGCTGCGCGTGGCGCTGGTGCTCGACAACACCGGATCGATGGACTCCGACGGCAAGATGACGGCGCTGAAGACGGCGACCAAGAATCTGCTGACCCAGCTGAAGGGCGCGGCCTCGGTCGACGGCGACGTCTATGTCTCGATCATTCCCTTTGCCAAGGATGTCAATATCGGCGCCGGCAATTACAGCGCCAGCTATATCGACTGGACCGACTGGAACGCCGACAATCAGGTCTGCAGCGGGTTTATGTATAAAGGCAACTGCTGGGGCAGTTGGGGGCCGGCCAATCACAACACCTGGAACGGCTGCGTCACCGACCGCGGCCCGTCGAGCAGCCCCGGCACCTCGACCTGGGACCAGGTGGTGACGCTGCCGAACGGCACGGCGAATTCGAAATGGCCGGCCGAACAGCACAACGCCTGTCCGGCGCCGATGATGGGCCTGACCTACAACTGGACCAACCTGAACAGCCTGGTCGACCAGATGCAGCCGAGCGGCGCCACCAACCAGCCGATCGGCCTGGTGTGGGGCTGGCAGTCGCTGGTCGGCGGCGGACCGCTGACGGCGCCGGCCAAGGACGGCAACTACAAATATTCCGACATCATCATCCTGATGTCGGACGGCCTCAACACGCAGGACCGCTGGTACGGCAACGGCAGCGCGACCTCGACGGCGGTGGACGGCCGTATGTACGCCTCGAGCACCGGCGCCGGCACCTGCAACAACATCAAGACCGCGGGCGTCACCATCTACACCATTCAGGTGAACACCAACGGCGATCCGACCTCGACGCTGCTGCAGAACTGCGCCGGCTCCAAGGACAAGATGATCGATCCGTCGAAGTTCTTCATCGTGACGAGCGCCAGCGGCATCGGCACGGTGTTCAAGCAGATCGGCACCGGCCTGACGCAGCTCCGCGTCGCCAAGTGACGCGAGTGGCCGCGGCGCGCACCTAGATCCGCGCGCCGCGGTTATAGGCGTCGATGAGCTGGTTGTAGTCGCGCAACAGCCGCGGCGGCGAGCCCTCGACCATCCAGCCGGCGCCCTGCTGGCCGAGCATCATGCGGTCGCCGGCCGAGTAGGGCGTCTTGTCGCGAATGCGGCGCATGAGCTGCTTGGCCGTGGTGAGGTACGACTTGGCGTTGCTGATGAACATGCCGCCGATCTTCTGCGCCGGATCCGCGCCCGAGACATCCTCCGCCGCCTTCACCGCCGCTTCGTAATCGGCGACGGCCTTGGTGATCTCGCCGATATCGGGCTTGCCGGTCGTCTCGGCGCGCAGCACGCGCTTGGCCTCGATCATCAGCGCCTCGATGTGATAGCGCGCCTTGCGGCCTTCCTTGCTCTCGATCTCGGCGAGCCGCGCCAGCGCCCGCTTGTCGTTGATGGCCTCGACATTCTCGCGCAACGCCTTGTCGGCGGTGGCAAAGGCGTTCCAGGCGGCGACCAGGCGCGGATGCATCGCCTTGCCCTTGGCCATCTTGTCGTCCTTGTAGTTCTCCTGTTCGTAATAGTCGTCGGCCTCCTTGAGCAGAGGCTCGAGCGCGCTGACGGCGTCCACGTAAGCCGTGGCGGCGGCTTCGAGCGCGGCGTCATGCGGCTCGAGCGCGTTGGCCTTCTCGACGTTCTTCCGGCAATCGCTCGTATCGTAGATGGTGTAGGTGCCGTAGACGATGCGCTCCTTGCCGGTCGGGCCGTTCTTATTCTTGACCCAGTCGAAATAGCGATCGCGCGACTGGTAGGAGCGCGCCGACAGCCGGTTGATGCAGCCGACATAGGCATTCATCTTCTCGACGCCGGGAACCGCCTGCGCCAAAGCCGGCGCGGCGAGCGATGTTGCCAACAGGCCCGCGATCGCGAGCCACAGCGCGGAATGGAACTTCATGGTGCACCCCCGGGGTTCGAGCCAGCGTCGCATGCGATGCTAGCGCGCCGCCCCCGCCGCACTGTGACACCGGTCACACATCGCGCGGGTTCCGGCGGGCGCTATTTCCAGCCGGACTCGGCGTTGCAGGCGCGGTGCATCGGCGGATACATGCGCTCCATCTCGGTCTGCGTCACCGGCTTGTTGTCGTCGAACTGCTCGTGCATGCAGGTGCAATAGCGCTGCTTGACGTCCTCGCTTGGCGCCGGCTCGTTGGCGAGCTGTTTGACGCAGGCGCCGATCCAGGCGCGGTCGGCCTCGCTCAATTTCGCGGTGTCGTCGGGAATGGCGGCGGTACTGCAGGCGGCGAGCAGGATGAAGAGGGCAGGCGGGACAAATCGCATTCACTAATTCCAGCGCGGTTGGGTGATGAGGATGAGCGCGATGAACAGCGCATAGAGCACGGCCGGCACCGCGAGCACAAGCAGCAGCGCGGCGGCGAGTCCGCGGCGGCCGCCCGACTGCAGCGCCCAGCCGCCGCCGAGAATGACGGCGACGCCGGCGAGCAGGGCGAACCACAGCCCGCCGTTGAACGACGACACCGAGCCGTCGGCCAGGCCGACGAAGAAGAAATAGATCACGACCAGCGCGGCCAGCGCATCGATGCCGATGAGCGTGCGGATGAAGACGGTCATTCTCGCCCCCGAGTTGACGGCGGCGAGGTTAGGCCGCGCCCCGCGCGGAGTCGAGGCGGCCGCGCTACTTCGCCGGCGGCGGCTCGTCGCCCTTCACCGCCATGGCGCCGGCCGACGCCGTCGGCATGACGCAGGACACGTTCAGCGTCGTGCCCCAGGCATTGTAGACGACCGAGTTGCTGTCCTTGGAATTGTACGGCGACGGCGCCTGCTTGCACTCGACCTTGGAGGAGCCGAGCACGGCGGAGACGACGACGGTGTAGGGCGCATTGTCCACCATGCCCGACACCGGCAGCTTGACGCAGCGATATTGGCCGATCGGGAAACTGTCGGACCAATAGAAGCTGTCGCCGAACTTCACGCCCATCCAGGCGGCGTAGCCGGCGCCGGCCAGGAGATTGACGCAGGCGGCGGACTGCGCCTGTGCCGGCGCGGCGGCGAACAGCGCGGGGCCGATGAGGGCGGCCGAGAGGGCGGTGCTCAGGCAGAGGAGGCGGTGACGCGGCATGGTGGCGAACTCCCTATGCTCTACAACTATAGAGAGTATAGTGAGAAAGAACGTCCTTGGGTGGTAGAAAGGTGCGGCGCCTTCGGATGCGCCGTCAGCCTTCGAGCAGGATGTCGCGCAGCACCAGCGCGTGGTTGCGCGTCTCGTCGCGCGCCGCATAAATCAGCGTCACCGGGCGCTGGCGCGCCAGCGCGCGGATGTGCTCAAGCCCTTCTTCCTGCGCGCGCAGCTCGGCGGCATAGCGGCGGCGGAAGTCGCTCCAGAGGCGCGGCTCGTGGCCGAACCACTGCCGCAGCGCGGTGCTCGGCGCGATCTCCTTCATCCAGGCATCGACCGCGAGCGCTTCCTTGGTCACGCCGCGCGGCCACAGCCGGTCCACCAGGATGCGCACGCCGTCGCCGCGCGCCGGCGGCGCATAGGCGCGCTTCACCTTGAGGCGCGCGGGCGCGATGCGTTTAGTCGTCATCACGGGCTCCCTGCGGAACGGCGGCCGCGCCGGCCGGCGGCATTATCGCGGCTGCGCGCCGCCATGCTATCATCGCCGCATGGCACGCACACCTTTCCGCGACACCCGCAGCGAAGCCGAGAAGGCTTTCAAGCAGGCGACCACCAAGCCGGCGGATCTGCCGCCTTCGACGCCCTCCATTCCCGGCGCGAAGGAGCAGGTGACACTGCGCCTCGACCGCGACGTGCTGGATTTTTTCCAGGCCGATGGCCCGGGCTGGCAGGAGAGGATCAATGCGGCGCTGAGGAAGGTGGCGGGGAAGTAGGGGGCTTTGACTCCCCCTATATATTGGGGGTACAATAATTAGATGAAGATCACCTTCGATCCGTCGAAGCGCGATCTCACGTTGAAACATCGCGGGCTGGATTTTGCCCGCAGCGGCGAAGTGTTTGCCGGATTGACGGCAACGGTCGTTGACGGCCGGTTTGATTACGGCGAGATCCGGTTCATCACCGCGGGGCGTCTCGACGGGCGGGTGGTGGTGATCGTCTGGACGCCGCGCGATGACGCTCGCCACATCATCTCGATGAGACATTGTCATGCCAAGGAAGAAAAAATCTGGGAAAGCCGCATGGAGCGATCCGGATGACGCGCCGGCACTGACACGCGGCTTCTTTGATCGCGCGGAAATCCGCGAGGGCGACCGGGTCATCCGTCGTGGCCGGCCGCCTTTGCCGAGTCCCAAACAGGCCGTGAAGCTGCGGCTCGATGCCGATGTGCTCGAAGCCTATCGCGCCACCGGCGATGGCTGGCAGACGCGCATCAACGCGGATTTGCGGAAGGCGAGAAAGTTGAAGGCGGGGTGAGCCTGCGCCTCGACCGCGACGTGCTGGATTTTTTCCAGGCCGAGGGCCCGGGCTGGCAGGAGCGGATCAATGCGGCGCTGAGGAAGGTCGCGGGGAAGTAGGGCGCGTACCGGCCGCTAGGGTCGTGCCTCGCGTCCGTGCCATATGCGAAGGATCACGATAGCCTCGCCGTCGACGAAATAGCGGACGACATAGCTCGACCGGCCGAACGGAATGATCAGTTCGCGCAGTCCGGACACTGCCGACGGCCTTCCGCGCTCGGCGAACAGCTCAAGCTTGTCGATGGCGCCGATGATGGCTGATACGGCCCGGCGCGCGACGGCTGGATCGGCATGAGCGAGGAAATCGTGCAGTCTCGACAGGTCGGCTTGCGCCGCCTCAGAAACAACGAGCTTCACAGCTTGCGCGGCTTCGGCGCCGGCAACTCATCCGCTGTGCCCCAGCTTTGCATCCACGACTTCACCTCGCTCCACGGCACGCCTGTGCGTGCGCGATTGAACTCGGCGAGGCGGCGCTGATCCTCGGCGAGGACGTCCGGCGCCCAGGGGCCTTCGGCCTTCTCGCGCAGAGCTTCGAGCCAGGGCGACAAGGCCTCGGCATTGGCCGCAAGATCGGCCAGCAGGTCGGCAACGCTCATGCCCCGCGCCGAGGCGCGGGCTTCGAGCAGGTCGGCCGTATGCGGGTCGACCTCGATTTTCACTTTGGCATTCATGGCCATAGACTAACATGAAGCGCGCATGGGGCCAACGGGCCGTGCAGGCGCGGGATCGGACGGAAGTGTGCAGGCGACCTTGCGCCTCGACCGCGACGTGCTGGATTTTTTCCAGGCCGACGGTCCGGGCTGGCAGGAGCGGATCAATGCGGCGCTGAGGAAGGTGGCGGGGAAGTGGAGGGAAATATCGGGGGCAAGTATGTTTGTGCTTCTTGAGTCCAAGAGTGAAATTGCGATCGCACAAAGAACATTAGAATCCACGCTGCAGCGAGCGCTCCCGCGGAAAGCCGTTAAGGACATTGGCTATCCGGGAGGCCGAGTTCACAGCGCTCATGTCCATACTGACGGACGATTTTGGTTTTGGTCTCGGGACTTTAGGGGCCGAAAAGTCGCGAATCTAAGACGATTGAATTGGTTCGGGCGCTTTAGCGAGACGGCGGGTCTTGGGATCACTGTCGAAATCAACACCCCATATGAGGGCCGTAACGATCAAGCCGCAGGTTTTTTTGCGCGAGATACCGACACCGGAATTATTTATTTGATCCATTCGGGCCGAGTTGGCGGCGGAAAGAAGGGGGTCGGGAAGAATGCATTTTACGTTTGGAGTAACGAGCCTGTTGTGGCGGTGGTTGATTCTAAGGGGCTACCCCGGCGCGGCATATTAGTGATGCCAATCAAAGGGTCTGCCGTCGCCGCGTCGGCTTCGCGGTACATTGACCTTGTCGCTCGCTTTAAATCTGCCGTTCGTGCTGGGGAAACGGAAACAATCGAATTTCGTAGAAAGCGAAGCGAGTTTGAGGATTACTACAGCGAAGCGCGCGGGCGGCGTAAAGGAAGACGTTCAAGCGTCATTGATTATGTCTCTCGCCACGGCGAGATTGTTGATGCGCTTCACGCATGGCGTAAGTCGCGGGGGATGCCGAAGAATGCCCGGTTGGTGAAAAACGTATTTATCGACCTTGGGATGACTTTTGGAAAAAGATTGATCGAGGTCTTTGAGGTTAAGCCAAGCGCGAATCGTCAATCTATCTACACTGCGCTGGGCCAATTGATGGTCCATGGAAATACAAAAAACTGTCGGATGACGTTGGTTATTCCAAAAGGCGATACTCTTCCAAAGGGCGCCCGTGAGGCATTAGTCCGACTTAAGGTTCAAGTGGTGTGCTTCCGGTTAGATAAAAATAGTGTGAAAATTATTGATACCTAGGCGCCCGTCCACGTGCAGCGATGCCGTTACGCGCGAGTATAAGAAGTGATGATTGTCGAGCGATAACTGACCTTGCGGGCTACCTAGGTCAACCGCGCAAGCCGATCAAGAAGGGGGGCGGCATTGTTGCTTATAGTAACAAGTTTATCTGCGGCAGTTTGTGCGTCCCGCAATGGCGCCAGCGCGGTGTCCCTCGTGCGTTGCGCCTCGGGGCCCCTTCCTTCCGATTGAATTTGGTCGGCAAGCGAGTTTAATCGATAAAACTGGTCAAGTTTACTTGCAACCTCAGCTTTCTTTATTGCAACGTCATTCATAAATTTTCTTACTTGATTTCGCTCGTCGTCAGGGAGGTGGATCAGGTGTTCGCGATTGCGTCCATACACTCCAATCTCGACATCAATTAGTGCTAGAAAGTCGGAATGTATCGCTTTCGCTCGATCGCGAGTCGCATCAAGTTCTGAAACGATGTTTTGAAGGTTCTTGATCGTATCAAAGCAAAATCGAATGATCAGCTTCTTTGCGTTTGCTTGGGTCATAGATACGGCGAATTTCGCAAGAACCCACCCACCAAAGAAGGATAGCAAGAGACCGACGACGATTCCCCAAAAGAACTCGCCTGTAAGGATGCTCAGCATCATCGCTCCCTTTAGATGTCGCGAAAAAACTAGCAAAAGCGGTAGATATGTGCCGACAACGAAAATGGCCGGGGATTGTCCGACCATTTTCTTTTCGTATGGGCACTTGGGTCAAGCCCAAGTGTGACAGTTGAGGCAGGTTAGGCGAGCTATCACAACGCCCTATTGCTCTCCTTCACCAGCCCCGCATTCTTCGCGTGGTGCTCCGCCTCCGACGACGAGGCCGTCGCCTTCGGCGTCTCGATCTTGTCGGCGTCGATGTAGACCTGCTGGCCCATGGCGTTGAACTTGTCCGACATTTCTTTCATGCCGCGTTCGGCTTCAGAGAGGCCCCCTCCCTGACCCTCCCCCGCAAGCGGGGGAGGGGACGCGCCTGCGTTCGCCGCGCCATTCAAGCCCAAAGCCGCCTTCTCGTTATCCCCCAGGCTCGCCGCATACTCCCGCACGTCCGCCGTGATCTTCATCGAGCAGAATTTCGGGCCGCACATCGAGCAGAAATGCGCCACCTTGTGCGCCTCCTTGGGCAGCGTCTCGTCGTGATAGCTGCGCGCGGTGTCGGGATCGAGGCCGAGATTGAACTGGTCCTCCCAGCGGAAGTCGAAGCGCGCACGCGACAGCGCGTCGTCGCGCAGTTGCGCGGCGGGGTGGCCCTTGGCGAGGTCGGCGGCGTGCGCCGCGATCTTGTAGGTGAT
>JAHCKF010000100.1 GCA_026125925.1 Pseudolabrys sp. | reverse complement strand
CTAAACCATCCAGACGAGAAAAGGCAAGCCGGAACTGGCGTTTAGCCCCGAATCGGGGCTACGTTTGGGTGACCCTCATGGCTCGCATGCGCCACAAAACGCTGACCCGTCTCACCGTCCGGCGCCGCCCCGGCAATCCGCGCCAGGGCTGGCTGGTCGCGGGCCCGTTCACCCTGCCGGTGTCGCTCGGCCGCGGCGGCGTCAAGGCCAACAAGCGCGAGGGCGACGGCGGCACGCCGCGTGGCGTCTTCCGGCTGAGGCGGCTGTGGTGGCGCGCCGACCGCCAGTTGCGGCCGCCGACGCTGTTGCCGTCGCGTCGCATCGAAGGCGACGACGGCTGGTGCGAAGACCCGGCCTCGCGGCATTACAACCGGCCGGTCAAGGTGCCGCCCGGTTCGACGGCGGACCGTCTGGCACGCGCCGACCATCTCTACGACTTCATCATCGAGCTCGACCACAACACGCGGCCGCGCATCGCCGGCCGCGGCAGCGCCGTCTTCATCCACGCCGCGCGGCCGCACTTCGCGCCGACGGCGGGCTGTGTCGGGCTCGATCTCAAGGCGCTGCGCCGGCTGCTGGCGCATCTCGGCCCGTGCAGCCGCGTCGTGGTTGATTAGACGTTAAAGAAGTATCTGCTTAGGGCTACCGATCCTTAAGCATGCGACGGCGCAATGACCGCCATCCGACTTCCATTAACAAAGACCACATGCGGTTTTGCTATTTCCGATAGATGCACGTGGAACTTTGCACGGTGCGTGTGCGTCGAGACCCTTGATCATGGAAATTGCCCCGCCCGTTTCAGCACCATCGCCGACTCCGGCGATCGGCCGCGTCATCGCGGTGACCGGTTCGCAGGCCAGTGTCGATCTCACCGGCCGACCTCCGGGCGGCGAAGCGCCGACCGTCGGCAAGTTCATGGCGCTGACCTCGGCGAAGGCGACCATCGTCGCGCTGATCACTGATGTCGGCGAACAACCGGTGCCGGGCGGCAGCGGCAGCGCCGCGTTCCGCAAGATCGCGCAACTCGATCTCATCGGCGAGATCAAGACTGGCGCCGGCGCGCCGGGCTTTCAACGCGGTGTCACCGAATATCCGAATATCGGCGATTCCGCCGCCATGCTGGCCGAGCGCGAATTGCGCCAGGTCTACGGCAATGCCGACGGCGACCATGCCAATATCGGCGACCTGCAGCAGAACGCGAAGATCGGCGTTCACATCGACATCGACAGCCTTGTCAGCCGCCACTTCGCCATTCTCGGCACCACCGGCGTCGGCAAATCGAGCGGCGTCGCCATCATCCTGCAGAAGATTCTCGACACGCGTCCCAACCTGCGCATCTTCCTGGTCGATCCGCACAACGAATACGGCCGCTGCTTCGGCGACAAGGCCAATGTGCTCAACCCGCGCAACTTGCGCCTGCCGTTCTGGCTGTTCAATTTCGAGGAGACGGTCGATGCCTTCTTCGGCGGCCGTCCCGGCGTCGAGGAGGAAGTCGAGATCCTCTCCGAGGTGATCCCTCTCGCCAAGAGCGCTTATCTGCAACTGCGCAACGGCGGCAGCGCAGCCAGCAGCGGCGGCCTGCTCAGCAAGAAGAGAGAAACGCGCGACGCCGGCTTCACCGCCGACACGCCGGTGCCGTATCGCATCGAGGACCTGATCAGCGTTCTCGACGAGCGCATGGGCAAGCTTGAGAACCGCTCGCGCGCCTTCGTCTACAGCCGGCTGATCGCCCGCATCCAGACCTTCCGCAATCACCCGCGCTACGCCTTCATGTTCGAGAACGCCAATATCGGCGGCGACACGATGGCGGAGATCATCGGCTCGCTGTTCCGGCTGCCGCCGAACGGCAAGCCCATGACCGTGATGCAGCTCGCCGGTTTCCCCGCCGAGGTCGTCGACTCGGTCGTCTCGGTGTTGTGCCGCATGGCCTTCGACTTCGGCCTGTGGTCGGACGGCGCGGCGCCGTTGCTGTTCGTCTGCGAAGAGGCGCATCGCTATGCGCCGGCCGACAAGCGCGTCGGCTTCGGCCCGACCAAGCGCGCGCTGTCGCGCATCGCTAAGGAAGGCCGCAAGTACGGCGTGTTTCTCGGCCTTGTCACGCAGCGCCCGGCGGAGATCGACACCACCATCATCTCGCAGTGCTCGACCTTGTTCGTCATGCGTCTGTCGAGCGAAGGCGACCAGAAGCTTATTCGCTCGGCGGTGTCGGACGCGGCGGCGAGCCTCTTGGAATTCATCCCGTCGCTGGGCACGCGCGAAGTCTTTGCCTTCGGCGCCGGCGTCGCGCTGCCGACGCGCATGCGTTTCCTCGAGCTGCCTGCCGACAAGCGACCGAACAGCGAAGCCTCCGGCTCGACGCGTTCGGATGCCGGCCTCAGCGTCAGCCGCGATTTCCTGACCTCGGTGATCGAGCGCTGGCGCAACGCCAGCATGAGCCACCGCATGTCGGACGACATGTACGACGATGCGCCGTCGCCGTTCGATGCGCCGTCGCTGCAACCGGCGCAGCCGCCCGCGGCGCCGCAGCCCTCCGCTTATCCGTCGCAATATGCGCGGCCCGCCGCGCCCGCCGCCAACTATGCGCCGCCGCCACCCACCGGCAATTATGCGCCGCCGCCGCCCGCCGCGCCGGCGCCGCGTCCGGAAGGGTTGCGCTCGAGCCTGCTGAAGAAGCCTCTCGATTCCAGTCTCGGCAGCGGCACACCGACCAAGCCGATCCTGCCGTCGCGGTTTCGCTGAAGCGCCGCGCCTACTTCCGTCCCACCAGATCGATCAGCGCCGACATGCCGCCGTGGCCGGCGCCTTCGTGAATCTCGGTGTCGTATTCGCGGATGTCGATCGAGGCGAAATCGGCGAAGGCCGCTTCCAGCAATTCGCGCGTATAGAGATTCTCGAGTTTCGACGGGCCGCCGGTCTTGTAGTCGAGCTGCTTGGGCCGATAGCCTTCGAGCAGCAGCAGGCCGCCCGGCTTCAGCGCCTTTTTGATGCCGGCGAAGATTTTCGCGCGGTCGGCGGGCCCGGCGAACTGGAAGAAGATCGCGGCGACGACGTCGAACGCGTTCGCCGGCCAGTCCCAATTGATGATATCGACCTGCTCGACGCGCATGGTCACGCCGCGCGCGGCGGCGAGTTTGCGCGCCTTGGCCTGCGCATTGGGCGAGAAATCGACCGACAACACGTCGAGACCCTGCTCGGCGAGGAAGACGCCGTTGCGGCCTTCGCCATCGGCGATCGCCAGCGCGGTCTGCCCCTTGCGCAGGAGACCTGCGTTGGCTTTCAGGAAGGCGTTCGGCGCTGTGCCGAAGCGATACTCATCGCCGGCGAAGCGCTCCTGCCAGTGATCGAAGTCGGTCTTCTCGCTCATGCTTCCGCTCCCTTGAACGGCGGCCGCGTGCCAAATATCGCGCTGCCGACTCGCACATGCGTGGCGCCGAGCGCGATGGCGTCGGCAAAGTCGGCGCTCATGCCCATCGACAGCAGCTTGAGACCGTTGCGCGCAGCGATTTTGGCGGTGAGCGCAAAATGCGGGCCCGGCGCTTCCTCGACCGGCGGAATGCACATCAGGCCGGAGATCGTCAGGCCGTAAGTGTCGCGGCAGCCGTTGATGAAGGCGTCGGCATCCTGCGGTAGCACGCCGGCTTTCTGCGGCTCGGCGCCGGTGTTGATCTGCACGAACAAGGCAGGGGACTTGCCGGCCTTGTCGATCTCCTTGGCCAGCGCTTCGCACAGGCTGGCGCGATCGACCGAATGAATGGCGTCGAACAAGGCCACGGCTTCCTTGGCCTTGTTGGATTGCAGCGGGCCGATGAGATGCAGTTCGATGCCGGTATATTTCTCGATCAGCGCCGGCCACTTGCCTTTGGCTTCCTGCACGCGGTTCTCGCCGAAGACGCGCTGGCCGGCGGCGATCACCGGTTCGATGGCGTCGGCCGGAAACGTCTTCGAGACCGCCACCAGAGTGACGCTTGCCGGATCGCGGCCGGCATCCTTGCAGGCGCGCGCGATCTCGGTGCGAACATGTGACAGTGCGGATGCCGCCGAATCCATCTGATACCGCCCGGACTGAACCCGGCGCCTCCACGAGGCTGACCGGTCCTGATTAGCCAGTCCTGAGTAGCCAAGCGCGGCGGCAGCGACAAGTCCTGCCGCCGTCAGATAAACGGCCGCCTCGTGCGCGTCTGCGGAATATCGCCGCCGGCAAGCTCGGCCAGCGCGCCGCGATCGAGCATCTGGAAAGTCCGGGCCTGCCAGCGTATCGACTTGGTCACCAGCAGCCGCTTGAGCGTCTTGTTGGTGTGGACCAGCGACATGCCGAGCGCGTCGGCCAGATGCTGCTGCGTGATGGGAAATTGCAGCTTGCCGTCTTTCACCATCCCCAGTTCGGAGGCGCGGTGGTAGAGGTGCAGTAGCAGATAAGCGACGCGCTCGAGCGCGGTGCGCCGGCCGATGCTGACCAGATGTTCGTCGATCAACTGCTCCTCGCGCGCCGCCAGCCAGGTGACGTCGAAGGCGAGACTGGGAAACTGCGAATACAGTTCGTACAGCCGGTTACGCGGCAGCACGCACAGCACGATCGGCGTCAGCGCCTCGACCGAGTGCTCCATCTCGTTCATGACGGCGCCTTGCAGGCCGACCATGTCGGCCGGCAGAGCGAAGTTCAGGATCTGCCGGCGGCCGTCGTCGAGCACCTTGTAGCGGAAGGCCCAGCCGGACAGCACGGTGAACAGATGATCGCTGCGCGAGCCTTCGCGCAGGAAGGTTGCACCGGGTTCGAGATGCAATTCGTCGGTCTTGAAGCGTTTGACGAAGTCCAGTTCATCGGGCGCAAATTCGCGCAGGCACGGCAGGCGGCGCAGCGGACACTGCTCGCATGGCGTGACCTGACCGTTCGGCTTCCCGTTCGGAGTGCCCATAAGCGACATTTTACTAACTCTGTCTTGTCCCCCCCGGCGCGATTGGCAGGAGCGCCCGGAATAGTTTGGCGCATGTGTCATATTTAAATGCGCGCCCTTGATAACTGATGGGACAAGCCTCGGGTTCCATGCCGGAACTGGAGGAAACGCAACGTGTCAATCGCGGGTAGTCCGCTTGCCGGAAAAAGGGGACTGATCCTCGAGGATGAATTCCTCATCGCCCTCGACCTCGAAGAGCTGCTTCAGGGGGCCGGCGCCGAGGTCCTCGCGGTCTCCGGCATCGACAAGGCGCTCGAGGCCCTGCGCGACAAGGGTCCGTGGGATTTCGGCATCCTCGACCGTCATCTCGGCAATACCACCAGCGCCTCGGTCGCCGCCGCGTTCGTCGAGCGCAAGATCCCGTTCGTCTTCCTGACCGGCAGCCGCAGCGGCGGCGGCGCGGCGCGGCCGCTGCCGGACGCACCGATTGTCGAAAAGCCGTACCAACCCGACGCGCTGATCAAGACGATCCGGAAGCTGCTCGACAACCCATAGACCTTACTGCCGCAACTCGATGCGGCCGCCGTCGGCTACTCGATCGCTGGGATGCAGCACGACCTGATCGCCGGCCTGGAGGCCGTCGACGACGCGCGCCGCATGCAGGTTGCGCTCGGCGATCCGCACCAACCGCCGATGCGCCCGCCCGTCGGCCGCGACGAACACCGCCCAGTTGTCGCCCTGCCTGAACAAGGCGCCGAGCGGCACCAGCAGGCCGTCGCCGTGCCAGACCACGACGCGGGCGATGACCCGGTAGCCGTGACCGAGCTGCTGCCATGCCGTATCCGGTCCAGTAAAATCGAGAACAACCTTGACCCGCTGCTCCTCGATGCCGAGCGCGGAGACCTTAGTGAAGCCGGTCGGCTCGATGCGCTTGACCTTGGCATCGATGGTCACGTCGCCACCCCAGCTCTCGATGCGCGCGATGTCGCCTGGCTTGATGCGCACGGCGTCGCGCGACTGGAAATCGACGGCGATTTCCAAATCGTGCGGATCGCCGATCTCGATCAGCGGCGCCCCGGGCGGCACCACCTGCTCGCTTTCCGCGATGATCTTGAGCACGCGGCCCTTGACCGGCGAGCGCACCTCGACACAGCACGCCACCGACGTCGGCCGCGCCGCGCCTGGCTGAATCAGTTGCGCCTTGGCGCTTTCCAGTTCGCGCTTGCGCACCTCGAGGGTGGCGACGGCGCTCGCTACCGCCGCCTCCGCCGAATCCACATCGAGCTTGGCTTTTTCCAGGGAACGCGCCGATATCGTGCGGCTCGCCGCCAGTTCCTCGGCGCGGCGCAGATCGTTCTTGGCGAACTCCAGTTGCGCTTTGGCCTGCTTGATCTGCGCCTCGGCCAGATCGACCGCGGCTTGCGCCGCCTGTACTGCCGCTTCGCTGACGCGCTGGGTGCGCACATCGAGCAGCGTCGGATCGGTCGGCTGGATGCTGGCGACGGTCTGACCGGCGGTGACGTCGTCACCGACCTCGAGCGAGGAGCGCAGCATCTCGCCGCCGATCGGCGCCGACACCGTATAGACCTCGCGGATGCGGGTGACGCCCTCATCCTCGACCGTGACTTCGAGCGGCCCGGTCCCGATCGTCGCCAGATCGACCGGCACCGGTTGAGGCATCAGCGCCCACACGATCAGGGCGACGATTCCCAATCCGACCAACGCCGCGGCGACGCGTCTGACATTCTTGCCGAACACCGCCCTACTCCCTTGTCTTGAGAACTTCGATGAGATCGAGCCGATCGATCCGGCGGCGGACGATCAGTCCCGAGATCAGTGCCGAGCCGAGCACGATGACGCTGGCCCAGGCATAGACCGACCGCTCGACCACCAGCGGCACGCGGTACAATTCGCTGTTGAATCCCTGAACCATCGCCCAAGCGAACAGGTGCCCGATTGCCCAGCCGAGCGGCTGCGCCGCGATGGTGAGCACCGCCAGCTCGCTCAGCAGAATCGCCGACACCTCGCTCTTGTGAAAGCCGAGCACACGCAGGCTCGCCAGTTCGCGGCCCTGTTCCGACAGCGAGATGCGCGCGAAATTATAAACAACGCCGAAGGCGATGATCATGCCGAGCGACACATAGACCGTGATCATGATCAGCAGGTTCTGCTGCAGCGTGTCGCGGAAGTTCGTTAGCGTGGTGCGTTGAAGCGCGATGAAGTTGGCGACCGGCGTTGCCTTGAGCCGCTTGAACAACTCGTCCTGCCGGCCGGTGTCGTACAAAAGGTTGACACCGCTGATCACCGCACCTTCGCGCATCAGCCGGTTGAGCGCCGGCAGGTTCATATAGGCGTTGAGCCCGAGATAGCCCTCGATGATGCCGGTCACCGGCAGCGTGGCGCGGCGCCGGTCGCGCTCCAGAATTTCCACCTCCACCATGTCGCCGACCTTGGCCTTGAGGATTTTCGCCAGCGCGTCGCTGAGCGCGATGCCGGTTTCCGGCATGCGCACGGGCATAAGGTCGGCGCCGAGCACGCGGCTGAGATCGGCCGAGGCCGGTTTGCCGCTGATGGCGATGCGGCGCTCGATCGGGCCGTGATAGATGCGCACCGGCACCGAGCGATAGGGCTCCGCCGTCAGTACGCCAGGCAGCGACAGCGCGTCGTAATAGGCCGGCATCGAGCGCTCGCGCACGAAGCTGATCGTCGCGTTCTGCCGCTCGGCCCGGTTATAGGTGACGTCGATCATGAATTCGGTCGAACCGAAGGCCCAGAGCGAGCCGACCAGCACCGACACCGCCAAAGCGATGCCGAGAATGCTGCTGACGGTGCGCACCGGCCAGCGCATGAGATGGCGCGTCACCATCACCAGCGACTGCGGAATGGCGAGGAAGGCATAGAATGCTTCGGGCAGCAGCCGGCGATAGACCGCCGGCGCCGGCGGCGACATCGCCACGGCCGGCGGCAGCGCCACCACGTCGCGCACCGCCCGCACCGCGCCGGCCGCCGCGGCGGCCAAAGTCACGCCGCCGGCGATGACATAGATCGCCGGATCGGTGCGGAAGACGAGGAACGGGAAGTGATAGAACTCGGCATAGAGTTTGGTCATGCCGAAGCCGAGCCAGGTGCCGGCGCCGATGCCGATGGCAATGCCGACCACCGCAATCGCCAGCGCGAATTCGAGATAGTGCCAGCCGACGGCCAAGCCGCTATAGCCGAGCGCCTTCAACAATCCGATCTGTTCGCGTTCGAGCAGGATCAGCCGCGACAGCGTCATGTTCACCAGGAACGCCGCCACCAGCAGAAACACCGGCGGCAATATGCGGCTCATCGCCTTGAGCTGTTGCAGCTCGGCATCGAGGAAAGCGTGCGACGTCTGGTCGCGGCGGCCATGCGCGCCCAGGCCGCCATAGCGCGCGAGAATGCCATCGAGCCGTTCGATCGCGGCGGCTTCGGATGCGCCGCGCGTCAGCTTCAAGGTCACGCTGGAGAAGGCGCCGGTGAGATCGTAGGCCGCGGCCAGCGCCTTTTCGCGCATCCAGACGATGCCGTAGCGCCGGTCGTCCGGGATCAATCCGTATGGCCCGAGTGAATAGATGAACTCCGGCGACAGCGCCGTGCCGGTGACGCGCAAGGTACGCTTGCGGCCGTTGAGAATGGCCTCGAAGGTCGAACCGATGGTGAAGTGATTGGCCTTAGCGAAGGGCTCGCTCACCACCACCTCGTTCTCATCGCCCGGCAGCGGCAGCCGGCCGCTACGCATGTAAAGCAGATCGAGCTTCTGCTCGTGCAGATCGGGAATCGAGACGAACATTGCCGAGGCGGGTTCGGCCACCGCCGGCAGATCGAGCAAGGCGATCTTGGCAATCCGCGTTTCGGCGGAGGCGACGCCGGGAATTCGCGCGATCTCGTCCTCGATGATCTTGGGCGCGCGCGTGAGGTCGGCGAAGACGTCGGCGAAGCGATTGCGCTCGTAATAGGCGGCGCGCGTTTCCGACAGCGATTGATAGGCGCCGATGCCGAGGATCAAGGTCGCCGCGCCAGCCGCCAGGACGAAGGCGATGGCCAGCGCCTGCGGCCACAGCCGTACCAGATCGCGCAACAGTTTGATGTGCAGCGCGCTCATGGCCCTCACCAACTGATGCTTGACGCCGGCTTGCGCTCGGCGACGAGGTTGGAGGACACGATGCGGCCGTTGCCGAAGTGGACGACGCGATGCGCGATGTCCTGGATGGCGACGTTGTGGGTGATGATCAAGGTCGTGGCGCCGAGCTGTTCGTTGACCTGCGTCAGCGCTTCCAGCACCAGCACGCCGGTCCTTGAGTCGAGGGCGCCGGTCGGCTCGTCGCACAGCAGCACCTGCGGCCTTTTGGCGATGGCGCGGGCAATGGCGACGCGCTGCTGCTCGCCGCCGGAGAGCTGGGCCGGAAAGTGGTCCATGCGCTCCTTCAGGCCGACGATGGCCAGCGCCTCCTCCGGCCGCATCGGGTCGCGGGCGATCTCGGTGACCAGCGCCACGTTCTCGCGGGCGGTCAGGCTCGGCACCAGGTTGTAGAATTGGAAGACAAAGCCGACATGGTCGCGCCGGTACAGCGTCAGCTCGCGGTCGCTGAAGCGGCTGAGCTCGTGGTCGGTGAACCAGGCCTCGCCCGAGGTCGCCCGGTCCAGCCCGCCGATGATGTTGAGAAAGGTGGACTTGCCGGAGCCGGACGGGCCGAGCAGCACGACGAATTCGCCGGCCGCGGCCTCGAAATCGACGCCGCGCAGGGCGTGAACCTCGATGGCGCCGGTGACATAGACCTTGGTCAGGTCGCGGGTGCGGAAAACCGTCTGGCTCATGCCACTACCATTATGCCGGGCCGGGCTCGCCGCCTTTGCGCTGCCTCAAGGGGCGGCGGCAGCGCCGGCCGGTTCGAAAACCGGCCCGATTTCAGCCTGTTGACCGCTCCAGC
>JAHCKF010000010.1 GCA_026125925.1 Pseudolabrys sp. | reverse complement strand
TTTGCGGAAAGTATTGCGCCACACGGATCGGCAGGCAAAGCATGTTGTTGCAGCAACTGGTGAATGGCCTAACGCTGGGAGCGGTCTATACGCTCGTGGCGCTATCCTTCTCGCTGGTGATGGGCATCCTTTCGGTGCTGAACATCGCCATCGGCGAGCTGTTCATGCTCGGCGGCTATCTCGGCTTCGCCATCATAGCCCGCGATTTGCCGCTGCCACTGGCCATCGCAGTCGCCATGGCCGGCGCCTGCGCCGTGTCGGTGGTCATTCAGAAGATCGCCTATGAGCCGCTGCGCGACGCGCCCCTGATCACGCCGATGCTGTCGACGCTTGGCTTCTCGATCATCCTCCAGAACATCGTTACCAATGTGTGGGGCTCCGATCCGCTGCAACTGCCCTCGGAAATGTTCGATGGCGATTTCATGGCGGGCCCGGTCCGTATCGGCATCATGCAGGTCGTCGTCATCGGCGTCACCATCGTCCTCGTCGGCGCCGTCGCCTATCTGGTGCAGCGCACCCCGGCGGGCCGCGCCTTGCGCGCCATCGCCGAAAACCGCGACGTCGCCCGCCTGCTCGGCGTCTCGGTGAGCAAGACGACGTTTCTGGCCTTTGCCATTTCCGGCCTGCTGGCGGGCGCCGCCGGCGTGCTGATCAGTCTGCATTACGCGGCGATCACGCCTTATATCGGCGTCGATATCGGGCTCAAAGCCATCGCCGTTATGGTGATCGGCGGCACGACGCGGGTCTGGGGCGCGCTGCTCGCCGGTCCGCTCATCGGCATCGCCGAGGTGCTCACCATTGCCTATGGCGGCTCGCAAATCCGCGATTTCGTCGTCTACGGTCTGATGATCCTCATTCTTCTCTTGCGTCCGCAGGGCCTGCTCGGCGGCGCGCGTTCCGACGTCGGGCAGCGCGTGTGATGTCGACCTATTACGCCGGTCTGTTCGCCGATATCGGCATCCTCTTCCTCGGCGCCATGAGCGTCTACATCATCCTGGCGACCGGGCAGCTTTCGCTCGGCAACGCCGGATTCATGGGCATCGGCGCCTATGTCGCCTCCTTCCTCACCGTCGAATTGCAGTGGCCGCTGACCGCGGCGCTGATCGCGGCCGGGCTGACCGCGGCGCTGATCGGCATCGTCGTCGGTTTTCCGGCGTTACGCCTCAAAGGCATCTATCTGGCGATCGCCACGCTCGGTTTCGGCGAGATGGTGCGCAGCTTTCTCCTGAATTTCGACCGCATGGGCGGCTCCGGCGGCTTCCATGGCATGAAGCACGTGTCGCTGGAGACCATCTGGCTGTGGGCCGGCGGCATCTTCCTCCTCGTTGTGCTGCTCGAACGCTCGCGGCTGTGGCTCGACATGCGCGCCGTGCACGACGACGAAGTTGCGGCCAATCTGATCGGTCTTAATACAGTCTCGACCAAAGTCGGCGCCTTCGGATTTGGCGCGGCGGTCGCGGCGATCAGCGGTGGCCTGTTCGCCCATCACTATGTCTATATCGAGCCGGGCAATTTCGGCTTCGAGCGGTCGATCGACTTCGTGCTCGCCGTCATTCTGGGCGGCTCGACGGTCGGCCCGGGCGCGCTCGTCGGCGCCGTCCTCCTGGTGCTGCTGCCCGAATGGTTGCGCTTTCTCGCCGATTGGCGCTTGGCGGCATTCGGCGTGCTCCTGGTTCTGGTACTTCTCATGCGGCGCCAAGGCATCCTCGACAAGCCGCTCCTGAACTGGCTCACCTTCAGGGGGAGGCGCGTATGACCGTGCTCGCGCTCAACGGCGTCGGCAAGAGATTCGGCGGCATCCAGGCGCTCACCGACGTGTCGCTCGAGGTGCCGGAAGGCCGCATCGTCGGCGTCATCGGCCCCAATGGCGCCGGCAAGACCACTTTGTTCAACGTCATTACAGGCGCCTATCGCGCCAGCACCGGTGACGTGCTGCTCGCCGGCAACAACGTCACGCAATGGCCATCGCATCGCATCATGCGATCGGGCATCGCGCGGACCTTCCAGAACATCCGCCTGTTCGCCAGCATGACGGTCTGGGAGCATTTGCTCGTGGCTCAGCCGCATACCGGCGGGCTTTGGCGCAGCATCATGCCGATCGGCTGGGCCGACGCCGAAGCGCGCAAGCGCGCCGAAGAGGCCCTCGTCTTCTTCGGCCTGGAACAATATCGCGACGTCATCGCCCGCACCTTGCCCTACGGTATCCAGCGCAAGGTCGAGATGGCGCGGGCCCTGACGGCGCAACCCAAACTCCTGCTGCTCGACGAGCCGGTCGCCGGCATGAATGCCGAGGAAGCCGATGACCTGCGCGCGCTGTTCCACCGTCTCAACGCCCGCGGCCTGTCGATCCTGCTCATCGAGCACGACATGCCGTTCGTGATGAGTCTTTGCCACCAGCTCTATGTGCTCAATTTCGGCATGCTCATTGCCGAAGGTACGCCGGAGACGGTGCGCAACGATCCGGTCGTGCTCGACGCCTATCTCGGCACGGAGGCGGCATGATGCTGAAGGTTCGCGGCCTTGAAGTGTTCTACGGCCCGATCCGCGCGGTGCGCGGCATCGACCTCGATATCGAAACCGGCGAGATCATCGCGCTGATCGGCGCCAACGGCGCCGGCAAGACCACCACCGTGCGCGCCATCGCCGGCCTTGCTGCCTACAAGGGCGCCATCAGCTACGACGGCAAGGCGCTGACCCCGAACAGCGCCGAGTTCAACCTTCGCGCCGGCCTGGCCATGGTGCCGGAAGGCCGCGGCATCCTCGGACGCATGACGGTCGAGGACAACCTCAGCATGGGCACTTACTGCCGCAAGGACCGCGCCGCGGCGACGAAGGACGTCGCCGAGATGTTCGAGCGCTTCCCGATCCTGCGGGAGCGGCGCCATTCGCTCGCCAACCTGCTGAGCGGCGGCGAACAGCAGATGCTGGCGATCGCCCGCGCACTTCTGAGCCGGCCGCGCCTGCTCCTGCTCGACGAGCCATCGCTCGGTCTGGCGCCGAAGACGACGACCGCCGTGTTCGAGCTGATTTCATCGCTGCGCCGCGACGGGCTGACGGTTCTGCTCGTCGAGCAGAAGGCGCGCCAGACCCTCAAAATCGCCGACCGCGCCTATCTTCTGGAAACCGGCCGCGTGGTAATGTCCGGCCGGGCCCAAGACCTTGCAAACGATTCGCTCATGTCGCAAGCATTCCTGGGAGGAGCAACGGCGTCCTGACGAGGCTTCCCTATCCCGATATTCCATGCATGGCATGCCTTGCCAGGACCGCTGACGGAAAATCCTGCCGATGACAGTCTCTGCACGCAAACGCCCGGCCGCCGCCGCCCCCTCCGCTCGCAAGGGAGGCAAGCGTGGCGAGATACCGCTGACCGTCTCGCGGCCCGAACTGATCATCAACGGCAACGACCGCGACTTCCGCGAGCTTGTCCATAATCTGTTCGGCTTCTTCGCGCTGCACGAGCGCCTGCGCAGCGGCCACGGCAAATATATCGGCCTCGGCGGCGTCGAATACACCGTGCTGATTTCGATCGGCCACCTGGCGCGCGACGGTGACGTCAACGTCAAGACGGTAGCCGATCATCTGCACCTGTCCGGCGCCTTCATCACGGCGACGACGAACCGGCTGCTGAAGATGGGCTACATCCACAAGACCGTCGATACGGCCGACCGCCGGCGCGTTACTCTGACAGTCTCGAGCAAGGGCCGCGCCGCTCTTGAATCGCTAGCGCCTGTTCAAAGCCGCCTCAACGATATCGAGTTCGCCGCGTTGAGCCGCCAGGAGTTCCTGATGCTGAACGACCTGCTGCGCCGGATGATTGCCGACAGCCACCGCGCGGTGGCCCTGCAGGATTACTATCTGGCCGGTGGCGAGGAGCCGCAAGCAAGGCGGTCGCCGACAGGCGGCAAAATCAACGGGACGAACCCATGACGACCACACGGCCGGCGATCAAATTGACCGATGAAGGCGCGCGCATCCTGCTCGAGGCGGCAATCGAGCATGCCACCAAGATGGGCGTGCCGCAGTGCATCGCCATCGTCGACGAGGGCTGCAACCTGGTCGCCTTCTTCCGCATGACCGGATCGCGCGTGCTCAGCATCCAGTCGGCGCAGCGCAAGGCCATGACCGCCGCCTCGACCGGCAAGCCGACCGGCTCGCTCGACCCGGCAATCGATCTCAAGCTGGCGCTCGCCACCGACGGCGACATGGTCAATATCAAGGGCGGCCTGCCGATCATGACCGAAGGGCAGGTTATCGGCGGCATCGGTGTCGGCTCCGGCACCGGCGACCAGGATCTCGAAGTCGCCAACGCAGCACTCAGCAGATTTGGCGGCGCAACGCCCTCCTAAATCCGGCAGCCGGTCCAACTTCCGGATCCGCGACCGCCATAGCTTCTGCCGTCTCGAGCTTATTCGGGTCGAACGATGCCATTCTTCTGGGTCGAGGCAACCGCACCAGCATCGCCTATCCGCCTGTCATTCGTTGCTCAACCCTTGAACTGAAACAGACTGACATCGACCGAACCGCCGTGGAATCCTGCTTCGCAATAGGCAAGGTAGTATTCCCACATGCGCTGGAAGCGGTCGTCGAGGCCGAGGGCTGAAACATCCCTCGCCTTGGCCAGAAAGCGCGCGCGCCATTCACGCAAGGTCCAGCCGTAAGACGGCCCAAACGATTCTTCCGCGCCGAGCGTGAAGCCGACCGCCATGGCCGCCTCACGCACCGCCGTCTTGGTCGGCAGCATGCCGCCGGGAAAGACGTAGGCCTGGATGAAATCCGGGTTGGCGCGATAGCCGGCGAAACGTTCCTCATCGATGGTGATGACCTGCAACACGCAAGTGCCGCCCGGCTTCAGGCAGGCGCGTAGCTTGGCGAAGTATGCCGGCCAGTAACGTTCGCCGACGGCTTCCAGCATTTCGATGGAGACGACGCGGTCGAACCGGCCGTCGACATCGCGATAGTCCTGCAAGCGCAGGTCCGCATTCGCACTCAGCCCCAGCCGGTCGAGCCGCGCCTGCGAAAAAGCCAGTTGCTCCCTCGATAGCGTCAGGCCGGTCATGCGGCATCGGTGCGCGCCAATCAGCCGCTCCAGCACGCCGCCCCAGCCGAAACCGATTTCGAGCACATCGGTGTCATCGGGCTTGTCGAGCAGTGCGACGATGCGGTCGAGCTTGCGCTGCTGCGCCTGCTCCAGCGTTTCATCCGGCGTCGCATAAACCGCCGACGAATAGCTCATGCTCGGATCGAGCCAGAGCTTGTAGAAGTCGTTGCCGAGATCGTAATGCGCGGCGATGTTGCGGCGGCTGCCGCGCCTGGTGTTGGCGCGCAGGCCATGCGCGAGACGCCGCGCCAGGCGGGCGCCGATGTGGCCGCGAAAAACTGTCGCAGGGGTCTCGTTGCGCAACGCCCATTCCAGCAGACGCGTCAGATCCGGCGACGCCCAGTCGCCATCGATGAAAGCCTCCGCGAAGCCAATCTCTCCGCCCCGCGCCAGCCGCCATACCGCGCGCCAGCGCTTGAGCACCAAGACAGCCTCGGGACCGGCCATCGCGCCGCGAAATTCGATGCGTTCGCCAGCCGGGGTGACGATCTTGAGCGCGCCACAGGTGGGCGGCGGCACAAGCGCACGCAGCAGGCGCCCGGCAAGCCGCGGTGCGCATATCGCGTCATCGGCAGCATCGAAGGAACTCATCGCGTTTTCTCGGCGCTCATGATGGAGGCGACGGTCACGGCGTGACGCGGCGCCGGCGGTCGCGGGTAAAGCCGCATGCCTTTCCACCAGATTTTCAGCGCCTCCCAATGGATCGCCGCCATGACCTTCAACGTCATCAGCGGCAGGCTGACGAAGATCGCCGCCAACGAACGATCGCTCAGCGCGCGCCGCTCGCCGCTGAGCGAGGCTACCAGCACGGCGCCGCGCTTGTCATCGACGGCCACGACCACCGAGACCCGTTTCCCCGGCGGCGCAACGCGGAAGTCGTAGGTCATGTCCATGTCGAGGAACGGCGAAACGTAGAACTCCTTGGCACAATGCTGATGCACCAGCGGCGCGTTGCCCTGAACCGGCAACAGATAGCTGTGCATTTGACCGAAGGTGTTGCGCACCTCGTAAAGCAGCGCGGCAAGCGAGCCATCGGCGCGGTGGCAGAAGTAGATGCTGAGCGGATTGAAGACATAGCCGAGGATGCGCGGCATGCACAGCAGCGCGATACGGCCACCGCGGCAGTCGATGCCCTGCCCGGCCAATACCCTGTCCACATAGTCATGCAGCGACGCGGACTGGCCGTCGCCGTGGTCCCTGCCGTGGAAACTGAACAGGTTGAAGCGATTGTGCGAGAACAGCGATAGGCGGCCGCCCAGCTTATCCACCTCGTCGAGATCGAGCAGCATCCAGAATGCGCGATAGCGCAGGCGGTGCCGGCGCGGCGCGAGCCGCCGGTGCATGACCGAACCGACATAAAGGACCGACTGCGAAGGCTGCGGCAACGCCATCAGACCATCTCCGCGACGGCCGGCGTCTTCGGCTCCGGCAAATGGATACGCCCCGACTCGTTGGCGACGGACCACGGCCGGCGCACGCCGCCGAGCGCCTCGGCGACCGCAAGACCCGCCTGCAATCCGTCCTCGTGGAAGCCCGCGCCGAAATAGGCGCCGCAGAACCAGGTGTTGTGTCGCCCCTGCAGCGACCACAATTCCGATTGCGCACGGATCGCCGCGGCATCGAACATCGGATGCTCATAGACCTCGCTATGCAGCAGCGTTCCGGCATGCGGCGGCTCCGGCGGATTGAGGGTGACGAACATGTCCGGCGCGCCGGCGATGGATTGAAGCCGGTTCATCCAGTAGGTCACGCAGGCGCGGGCATCGGCATCGCGATCGCCGATGAAATTCCAACTCGACCAGGCGGCGCGCCGCCTCGGCATGAAGCGCGCGTCGGTGTGGAGCACCGCGAGATTTTGGCTGTAGCGGAAGGCACCGAGGACGTCGCGTTCGGCGTTGTCGGCATCCTCAAGCAACGCCAGCGATTGATCGGCGTGCGTCGCCAGCACGACATGATCGAATTGGTCGATGTTTCCGTTGTCATCGCCCACGACGACGCCGTCGGAGGTACGCCGTACCGTGACGGCGCCGCAATCGAGCCGGATGCGATCGGCGAAGCCGGCGGTAAGCTTGGCGACATAGACTTTGCTGCCGCCATCGACGGTGCGCCATTCCGGGCGGTCGGCGATCTGCAAGAGGCCATGATTGGCGTGGAAACGGATGAAGGCAGCGGCGGGGTAGTCGAGCATTTGTCGCGGCGGCGCCGACCAGATCACCGCGGCCATTGGCAGCAGGTGGTCGCGGCAGAACGCGTCGCCGTAGCCGCCGCTTCGCAGATATTCGCCGAGCGTGATGGCCGGATCGGCCAGCGCCACGGCCGCCGCCGGTGCATCGCGGTAAAACCGCATCAGATCGCGCAGCATCGACAGGAACCGCGGCCGCAGCAGGTTGCGCTTCTGCGCGAACAGGCCGGCGAGGTCGCTACCGGAATATTCGAGGGCACCGCCATCGAGCGATACGCCGAACGACATGTCGGAGGTCTTGGTTGGCACATCGAAGTGGTCGAACAGCGCGGTCAGGTTCGGATAGTTCACCGGGTTATAGACAATGAAGCCGGTATCGATTGGAATGGCCGCGACATCTACCGTATTGGAATGACCGCCTAGCCGCGACGCCCGCTCGTAAACTGTCACGTCGTGGCGCTGCTGCAGCAGCCACGCCGCCGACATGCCGGAGATGCCGGTTCCAATCACGGCGATTTTCAATCGAGGTCCGCCGGACATGTCTCTCCCCCTGTTCGCTCCGCCGCTGCGGGAACTCCGGCTGCGTGTTCTGGAAGTACGCGCCGGAGGCGGGCTTGGATCACCGGCCGGGTGTGATCCAAGATCGGAGGCCGGCCGTAACGGGAGGTATGCGCGCGCTTCGGCTTGCCTCTTCCACGGTCCGGCCCTTTCGACCCCTGGCCCCCTCGTTGCGGCCGGTTCAGGCGCCGACGGATGCGGGAATGGACGGTAAGCCGTTGGGAACGCAGGATTATTCAAGGCTCATCGTTGCGGTAGCCCGGCATCGGGACCGCGCGGCCTTCAGCGCGCTGTTCGACCATTTCGCCCCGAGAATTAAAGCCTATCTCCTACGCGCCGGCACCGACCCCGCGCTGGCGGACGAGTTGGCACAGGAGGCCCTGCTGGCCGTCTGGCGCAAGGCCGAAACCTTCGATGGTGCGCGCGCCACGGCCGCGACCTGGATTTTTACGATCGCTCGCAATCTGCGGACCGATCGTTTCCGTAAGGAATGGCGCGACGTGCCGGCGGGCGATGACCTGCCCGATACGATCGACGAAACGGCGGCGCCCGACGAAACGCTGTCGGATGCCGAGCGTGGCGAGCGCATAAGACAAGCATTGCGGCAACTGCCGCCCGAGCAGATCAAGGTGATCGAACTGTCGTTCTTCGAAGACCAACCGCATGCCGAGATCGCGCAAACGCTCGGCATCCCATTGGGCACAGTGAAATCCCGCATCAGGATCGCGATGGCAAAGCTGCGCGATATCGTGGGGGATCTCTCATGAGAAATAGGCATCACCCTTCCGACGAGACGCTCGCCGCCTACGCAGCCGGGACGCTCGATCCTGGCCGGCGCGTCGTCGTCGCCAGCCACCTCGAACGCTGCGCCGCCTGCCGCGGCTTCGTGCGCGGCGCCGAAAGCGTCGCCGGCGTCATGCTCGAGGACCTCTCGCCGGCGCCGATGTCGTCCGAGGCGCTGGCGCGCACCCTGGCGCGCATCGATCGCGAACCGGCGTCCGCGGCGAAGGCCGTTGCAGCACGACTCGACGAACCGGACCTGCCGGCCTGCCTGAGGCCCTACGACATGGGTCCGTGGCGGTGGGTGGGGCCCGGCGTGCACATGCGTCCTGTACTGGTGCCGGAAACCGGCAAGATGCGCGTTTTCCTGCTGAAAGGCGCGCCGGGCATCCGTTTGCCGCAGCATTCGCACGAAGGCGCCGAACTGACCTCGATTTTGGCCGGTTCCTACCACCACGAAGGCGGCGATTTCCTCGCCGGCGACTTCGAGGAAGCAGACGACAATGTCGAGCATCGTCCTGTTGTCGGTCAGGACATGGCCTGCCTCTGCCTGGTCGCCCTCGAGGGCCAGCTCAAGCTGAGCGGCTTCATCGGCGCCCTGCTCAATCCCTTCGTCCGCCTGTAAGAGGATACCGTGGGATCGCGCGCCATCGAGACGCCGTCCGGATCGATGACGCGTCAGGTCGGGCCGATCCGGCGCTGGGCCGCGCGCGGATTCGCCGCCGCCGATATGCTCAACGCGGTGCAGCCGCGACAGGGCTGGCAGCTTCACGCCGACATCCCCTATCGCGCCGGCCCGCGCGGCATGCTCGATGTCTACACGCCGGCCGCCGGGCCGGACGAGCCGGTACCGGCCGTCGTCTTTTTCTATGGCGGGAGCTGGCAGAGTGGCTCGCGCGATATCTATCGCTTTGTCGGCGCTTCCCTGGCGGCCAGCGGCATCGCCGCGATCGTGCCGGACTACAGCATCTACCCGGGGGCACGATATCCCGATTTCCTCGAAGACGGCGCCGCCGCGGTGCGCTTCGTCCACGACAATGCCGAGCGCTGGCAGATCGACCGCGACCGCCTCGTCCTGATGGGACATTCCGCCGGCGCCTATATCGCGGCCATGCTCGCCTTCGACAAACGATGGCTCGGCGGCGTCGGGCTCGACCCCGGCGACGATATTGCCGGCCTCGCCGGTCTCGCCGGACCCTATGACTTCCTGCCGATCGTCGATCCGGTGCTGCGCGAAATCTTCGGCGGTTCGGACCGCATCGACACGCAGCCGATCCGCTATATCGGCCATGACGCACCGCCGGCTCTGCTGATCGCGGCACGCCGCGACCACCTGGTCAGCCCCGGCAATACCCGGCGGCTGGCGGAGCAGATCAGAAGCCGGCGCGGCCACGTCATCGAGCGGCATTATGGCCGGGTCGGACACCTCAGCCTGATCGGCGCATTCGCGCCGCTGCTGCGGTTCCTCGCGCCGGTGTTGGCCGACGTGACCGGCTTTGTCCGCGATCCATCCGGAAAGCGCCGGTTATGAGCGCCGTGCAATTCCTTGTCGCGCTGTTCGCCATCGCCGCCGCGCTGTGCGTCGTCATGGCCGGCGCCTGGATCGTGCAGCAGCGCACCGGCAATTCCGGCTGGGTCGATACGATCTGGACCTTCGGCCTCGGCGCTGTCGGCGCCGTCAGCGCGCTCGCGCCTTTTCACGCGATCGGATCGCGCCAGGCGATCGCCGCCGTCATGATCGCCATCTGGGCGGGCCGGCTCGGCCTGCACATCGCGCAGCGCAGCCGCGGCATCACCGACGATCCGCGCTATGCCGAGATGGCGCGCGGATGGGGCAGCGACGCGCCGCGGCAGATGTTCTGGCTGTTGCAGAAGCAGGCCTGGGTGACGATCCCGCTGGCGCTCGCCGTGTTCCTCGCCGCGCATAACCCGGCCCCGTTGTTGCGCATGCAGGACGTTGCCGCCATCGCCGTGATCGCCATCGCCATCATCGGCGAAGCGGCCGCCGATCGTCAGCTACGCGCGTTTAGGTCCGATCCCGCCAACAAGGGCCGCGTCTGCGACGCCGCCCTGTGGTCATGGTCGCGCCACCCGAATTATTTCTTCGAGTGGTTCGGCTGGCTCGCCTATCCGCTGCTCGCCATTGATCTGACCGGCACCTATGGCTGGGGCTGGCTGGCGCTGCTGGCGCCGGCCTGCATGTACTGGTTGCTGGTTTATGTCTCCGGCATCCCGCCGCTGGAAGCGCACATGCTGCGCTCTCGCGGCCAGGCTTTCCGCGATTACCAGGCGCGCACCAGCGCCTTCTTCCCGCTGCCGCCAAAGAAGTGATCAGGGAGGCGATGATGGGCGCCATTACGCTCGCGACGAAGTTCATCGAGTCGGCGCCGATTCCCGACCCACTGGTGCGGCTCGGCATCGCCGCGCTCTGCGGCCGCACGCACCGCAAGCTCGCGAACCAGGGCATCGCCGCCAACCGCGACTTCGCGCGCGCCACCGCCGCGCTGCCGATTGCCGAATATGTCGAAGACGCCAATGCGCAGCATTACGAAGTGCCGGCCGCATTCTTCGAGCTCGTGCTCGGCCCGCAGCGCAAGTACTCCTGCTGCCTGTTTCAATCCGCGACCGACGACCTCGCCGCCGCCGAGGAACAGGCGCTGGCCGAGACGGCCGCCCATGCCGGGCTCGCCGACGGCCAGGCCATTCTCGAGCTCGGTTGCGGCTGGGGCTCGCTGTCGCTGTGGATGGCGCGGCATTATCCGGCCTCGCGCATCGTCGCGGTGTCCAATTCGCGCTCTCAGCGTGAATTCATCGAAGGCCGCGCGCAGGCGCAGGGCCTGACAAACCTCACGGTGATCACCGCCGATATGAACGGCTTCTCGCCGGAGCGGCGATTCGATCGAATCGTCTCGGTTGAGATGTTCGAGCACATGGTCAACTGGCGTCGGTTGCTGATGCGCGTGCGCTCATGGCTGGCCGACGAGGGCCGCTTCTTCATGCATGTCTTTACTCACAGCCGCGCGCCCTATCGCTTCGATCACAACGACAAGACCGACTGGATCGCCCAGCACTTCTTCACCGGCGGCATCATGCCGAGCCACGATTTCATCCGCGAATTCGGCGATGTGCTTGCCGTCGAACAGGACTGGCGCTGGAGCGGCACGCATTACCGCGACACGGCGCGGCTGTGGCTGAAGAACTACGACGACAACGCTGAGGCCATCCGCGCCATCCTGGCAGACGTCTACGGCAAGGACGCTGCGTTGTGGCAGCGGCGCTGGCGGCTGTTCTTCCTCGCGACCGAAGGACTGTTCGGTTACGACAATGGCGACGTCTGGGGCGTCAGCCATTACCGGCTGTGCCCCGCGTGATCAGAGCTTGAGGTCGAAATGTGACATCACGGCGCGGCTGGCGAGGAAGGCGAGCGACGCCGCCAGGCCGGTGGCAAATGCCCCCCAGGCCAGATCGATCACGGTGATCGACGCCGTCCAGTTGCGCAAGGTTGCGTGGTTGGTAAGGTCATAGGTCGCATAGGCGAACAGGCCGAACAATGCCGCATAGATGGCGGCCTGCGGCAGCGAATTGGCGCGCAGCGCCGGCAGGACGGCGAATATCTCGATACCGAGTGGATAAATCAGGTAAAAAATGACGGCCGGCGCGATCCGCACCTTGTCGGCGAGGATGTCGCCGAGGATCGGGCGATACAGCACTTGCCCCATCTGCGACAGCCAGATGCCGTCCAGTACGACGAAAACGGCAAGGATAGACACGTAGACCACCGCATAAAGTGCCACGTCACTCCTCCTGTCGGCGGGACCCATTCTCTTTTCCTACGGAAGTAGCGCGCCGGTGGATCACAAGGCGCGGTGCGCCGGGCGACGCCCGCGGACATCCGGCCGGTCGCATCGGGCACTCTCCTGGCACGAGCGGTAAGATTCACGCCGATTGGGCGAGAGCCGGCAAAGTACCAATCACGTCGCCGTATTCGCGTGCGATGCGCCGGACAAGCTCACCCGCGGGGACGATGTCGCCGACCAATCCGACGGACTGACCGGCCTCGAGCTTGCCCCGCGCCACATTGCCATCGAACGCCGCATCCTTGAGCGTCGAGGCCGTGAACACGGCTTTGCGCTCGTCGAGCGCCGCCCCGGAGCCCTCCAGCCGCTCCATGTCGTCGGTGAATTCGTTGTGAAGCGTGCGGATCATGCCGATGTCGCGGCCGACGGTGCGGGTATCGCCGATGCCGGCAGCCAGCACCGCGCGCTTATAGGCGCCGCTGACATTGGCTTCGGGCGTGGCGATGAAGCGCGTGCCGAAATTGGCGCCGCTGGCGCCGAGCGCCAACGCCGCAGCCAGGCCGGCGCCGTCGGCAAAGCCGCCGGAAGCGATCACCGGAACCTTGCAGCCCGAGCGGACGATGGCGCGCACCAGAACCTGCGTCGCCACCAGACTTGGCGGTGGGTGACCGCCGGCTTCGCCGCCGACGGCGACGACGGCGTCGACGCCGGCGTCGATCGCCTTCTGCGCATGCTCGACGCTGGCGACGACGTGAATGCAGGTCGTGCCGATGGCCTTGAAGCGCTCGAGATACTGCTTGGTGCCGCCCTGCGAGGCCACGACGATGGGAATGCGCTTGTCGATCAGCAGGTCGATGATCTCGGCCGCGCCCTTGCGATACAGCGGCAGGTTGACCGCGAAGGGCCGATCGGTGCCGGCGCGCACATCGTCGATCGCCTTGGCGAGATCGGCCGCCCGCATCGGCCCGGCGCCGATGACGCCGAGGCCGCCGGCCTTGGACACCGCGAGCGGCAGCGCGGCGTTCGACGACGCCCACGACATGCCGGCCTGCACGATCGGCAGATCGATCCCGAGGAGCCGGGTCAGCGCGGTTTCGATCTTCACGAGGCCTTCTCCCGCGCCGCCGCCAGCAGTTTCTCGGCGTGGGCCGAAAGGTCCTTCTTCTTCACCTTGGAGCTCTCGGTCATGCCCGCCATCTGGAAATCCGGCACGATCCACACATGGCGCGGCACTTTGAAGCCCGCCATGTTGTCTCGGCACCAGGCCATGACGGCGTCCGGCGTCAGCGCCTCGCTGACGTCGCCGATGACGAAGGCCACCGGCACCTCGACCAGACGCGGATCGGCGACGCCGACCACCTGCACCTGCCTCACGGCCGGATGGGTCAGCAGCATGTTCTCGACTTCCGACGGAGCGACATTCTCGCCGCCGACGCGGATGATGTCCTTGAGGCGCCCGACGAATTCAAGCCGTCCGTCCTCGCCGAGCACCCCGCGATCGCCGGTCGAGAGCCAGCCGTCGGGCGACAGCACCGCGGCGGTTTCCTCGGGGCGATCGAAGTAGCCGCGCATCACGTTCCAGCCGCGCACGACGATCTCGCCGGCGACGCCGGACGGACAATCCTTGCCTGTCTCGGGATCGCGGATGCGCACGGCAACGCCGGGCTGCGGCCGCATGCGGCCCGAGACGCGCACCGCCTCCGGCTCCCACCATGCGGACTGCGCGATGTTGGGCGAAGCCTCCGACTGGCCGTAGCCGACGACGCAGTCGCGAGCGCCGAGCTCGTCGATAACGCGGCGAACCACCGGCTGCGACGCCGCGCACCAGGCGCCGCGCAGCGACAGCTTGCGGCGCGGACGATCAGGATCGTTGAGCAGCATCAGCGCCATGGTGTCGTTGCCGGAGAAATGCGTGCAGCGCTCCTCCTCCATCAGCCGCAGCGCCGCGCCGGGCTCGAAGCGGTCCATCGTCACCAGCGTGATGACGTGCTGCAACGCCGACAACACCGACAAGGTCGATCCGGCGACATGGAAGAACGGCCGCGCGCTGTGCAGACGGTCACCGGCGCGAAAGCCGATGCGGCCGCCGGAGAAGAAGGCATTGCCGAGCATGTTGGCGTGGGTGAGCATCACGCCCTTCGGGAACGATGTCGTGCCGGACGTGTATTGAATGAGCAGCACGTCGTCCGCCTGGCATTGCGGCGCGACCGGCGCGCCGCCGCGCGCCAGAAAGTCATCCCAGGCGATCGCCGCCGTGGGCGCGCCGTCACCGATGACGACGATGCGCTGCAGATCGGGCAACGCGGCGTCCGGCAGCGTGCCGTCGATGCCGGGGCAGATCGCCCGCAGCATGGCGATGAAATCGATCTTGAGGAACGACGACGCCGTGATGAGATAGCGCACACGCGACTGCTTCAGCGCGAACGCCATTTCGGCTTCCTTGAAGCGCGTGTTGATCGGCACCGTCACGGCGCCGAGCGAACCGATGGCGAGAAAGATCGCGACCCAGCGGCAACTGTTGCCGAGGCAGAGACCGACATGGTCGCCGCGTTCGACGCCGAGCGCGGCGAGCGCCGAGGCGATGCGCGCGACCTCGTCCTGCAATTGCCCGTAAGTGATGCGGCCGTCGGAGGCGATCACGGCCTCGATGTCCGGCGCGATGGTGGCCGCCCGCGCCAGCGCCACCGGCGTCGTGGTCGGACAGATCTGCGACAGCTCCATCATTTCTCGCCGTCCTGCGCCTTATCCTTGCCTTTGCCGACCGTGTCGGCGAAAGCCGCGATACCACGCTTCCAGTCGCCGCTGGCGAGATTGTGTTCGATCGCCGCCATCTCGATGCGGATGCCGCTGGCAAGATCGGTCTTCGAACCAAGATCGATCGCCTGCTTGGTCAATTCCATCGCCAGCGCCGGCGCCTTGGCGATCGCCGCGGCAATCGCCTGCGCGGTGTCCTCGAGCGCGTCCGGCTCGACGACACGGGCGACGAGGCCGAGCGTGTGCGCTTCGGCAATCGGCATCTCGCGGCCCGTGAACAACAGTTCCTTGGCGCGGCTCTTGCCGATGACGCGCTGCAGCCGCTGGGTGGCGCCGACCGTGCCCCATTGCGGTTCGGGAAAGCGGAAGCTGGCTTTCGTCGAAGCGACGATGAAATCGCAGCTCATGGCGATTTCGCCGCCGGAGCCGACCACCGGCCCCTGCACCACTGCGACCACCGGCTTGCGGCATTTCTCGATGGTCTCGTAGGCGGCGAACGAGGCCTCGCGGCGCTGCTTCACCCAGGTTTCGTCCTTGCCCTGCCGCTCCTTGAGGTCCGCGCCGGCGCAGAACACGGGGCCGTTGGCAGACAAGGCCACGACGCGCACCGAGGCGTCGCGGTCGAGCGCCGTGAACGCCTCGCGCAATTCGAGGCACATCGGCAGATTGAGCGCGTTGCGCGCCGAAGCGCGATCCAGCGTCACCCGCGCGATGCCGTCGGCGCCGACCTCGAGTTTGACCAGACGGGCCTCGCTCGTCATATCGCGCCCTCCGATTTGAGCGCGGCGATGGCCTCGCCCGACAGCTTGAGGCGGTCGCGCAGGATGGTCTCGGTCGAGTCGCCCAGCAGCGGCGGCGGCGCCATCTCCGGATCGTCGAGCCCGTTGTAGCGGATCGGCGTTCGCAGACCGCGGAATTCGCCTTCGATCGGATGCTGGAAGGTGCCGACGGCGCCGCGCGCCTGCATGTGCGGGTCCGACAACGCTTCCTTGACGCTGAACACTTCGCCAGCCGGGACGTCGCGCGCGCGCAGAGCCTCGGCCAGTTCGTTGCGTGCGCGCGCGGCGATCGCCTGGCCCATCGCGGCCATCACCTCGGAGCGGCGCGCGACACGCGCGGCATTCTTTTTCAACGCGGCGTCGGCGGCGAGACCGGTGAGACCGAGCACCTCGCAGATCGCCGGCCAGTGCTGGTCGCTGCCGCTGATGTGAATCCAGTCGCCGCCCTGGCATTCGAAGGCGGCCGACGGCACGCGGCCGAGATGCTCGGTGCCGGTGCGTTGCGGGTCTTCGCCGGTGGCGAAATAGCGCGATGCCGCGATGGTCAAGAGGCTCGCCTGCACATCCATCATGGCGAGATCGATGTGGCAGCCTTTGCCGGTGCCGTGCCGCCCCATCAAGCCGCTCAGCGCGGCGATGGCGATCCACAGGCCGGAGGTCAGATCGGAAATCGGCACGCCGACCTTGGCCGGCGGACCGTCCGGATAGCCGGTCAGCGCCATGATGCCGGACAGCGCCTGGAAGATGGTGTCGTAGCCCTTGCGGTCGCGATACGGCCCGGTCTGGCCGAAGCCGGTGTTGGAAATGTAGACGAGGCGCGGGTTGAGCGCCGACAGCGCCTCGTAGCCCAGCCCCATCTTGGTCATGGCGCCGGGCAGGAAGTTCTCGACCACGACGTCGGCCTGCTGCGCCAGATCGCGGGCGATCTGCCGCGCCTTGTCGCTCTTCAGATTGAGCGTGATCGACTTCTTGCCGCGGTTGAAGGCGAAGAAATAGCCGCTCTCGCCGCCCGGCAGGCGCGGCTCGAACTGCCGCGTCTCGTCGCCGGTGCCCGGCATCTCGACCTTGATGACTTCGGCGCCGAGTTCGGCGAGGATCTGCGTGCCCATCGGCCCGGCGAGCACGCGGGAAAAATCGAGGACCGTCAGACCGTCGAGCGGTTTCATTGGCCAGCCTCGCGGAACGAGCGCATCAACGCGTTGACGTCCTTGCCGGCGGCCATCGCCGCGTCATAAGGCAGATCGGCGACGCGGTAGAACAGCGACTTCGCCGCCGCCATGGCGCGCGGATTGGCCGCCGCCCATTGCTCGGCAATCTTGACCGCCTCGGCTTCGACCTCTTCCGCCGGCGCCAGGCGATTTGCGATGCCGAGTTCGATCATTTCCGCGCCGTTGAGAATGCGGCCGAGGCTGACCAGTTCGAACGCCGCCTTGCGGCCGAGATTATGCACCAGGCCGGTCATCACCAGCGCCGGCACGATGGAATGCTTGAGCTCGGGATAGCCGAAGCGCACGGCCTCGCTCGCCGCCACCACCATATCCGATCCGATGGCGAGACCGGCGCCGCCGCCCATGGCGACGCCATGCACTGCGGCGACCACCGGCTTCGACAGCTTCTGCAACATCGACTGCGTACGACACGTGAGATCGGCGCGTGCGGTCACCCGATCCTGCTGGTCCGGCGTCAGGTCCTTGAACTCGGCGAGATCGGCACCGGCGCAGAAGGCGCGGCCGGCGCCGCACAGCACGATGGCGCGCACATTCGGGTCGGCATCGGCGGCGGTGAGCGCGTCGAGCAGCGCCTGGGTCAAAGCCGTGTTCAGCGCGTTCATCTTGTCCGGCCGGTTCAGCCGCACGATGCGCACGGCGCCACGGTCTTCGGTCAGCAGCACGGACGGTGCGGCGGTATCAGACATCGACTTTTCCCTTGGTACGAACGGGCCCAAGACCGGCGCGGGCCACCATGCTGTCGAGCGGACGGCCGAGCACCTCTTCGCACAGCTTCGAGGCTTGCATCATGCGGTCGAGATCGAGCCCGGTCGAGACGCCTTCGCTTTCGAACAGATTGGCGAGATCTTCGGTGGCAACGTTGCCGGTCCGGCCCTGACCATATTGAATCGTGACCGGATGGCCGCCGACGCCGCCGAACGACGTATCGAAATAGCGGCAGCCGGCCTCATAGGCGGCCACCGCGTTGGCGAGCCCTGTGCCGCGCGTGTTGTGGAAATGCGCCACCAGGGTCGCTTGCGGCGTCTCGCGCTGCAGGCGCTCGAACAGCGCCCGCACCCGCTTCGGCGTCGCCAGACCGGTGGTGTCGCCGATGGCGACGATGCCGACGCCGAGATCGACGAAGCGCCGCACATCGGCGGCCACGACATCCGGATCGACATCGCCTTCGAACGGACAGCCGAGCGCAACGGAAATCACCCCGACCAGACGGAAGCGCGACCCGGCGCCCGCGACCATCTCCTCAACGCGCTGCCACTGGCCGGCGCGCGTGGTACGCAGGTTGCGCTCGGTGTGTGCTTCGGTCGCAGAGATGAGCAGGCTCAGCTCGTTGGCGCCGCGGCCGGCATCGAGATCGGCGACGGCGCGGCCAACCGCCTTGGCGTTCGGACAAGTCGCCTTGTACCAGACGCCGGGCTTGCGCGTAATGCCGGCGAGCACCTCGCTGGCATCGGCGAACATCGGAATGCGGCCGGGATGACTGTAGCTCGTTGCCTCGATGCGCGGGAAACCGACCGCGGTGAAGGCATCGATCAACCCAATCTTCTGCGCCGCCGAAACCGCGGTGGTTTCGTGCTGCAGGCCGTCGCGGGCGAAGCACTCGCAAATAACGATCGATGACTCGGACATGGTACCCAACGCTTTCAGCTCAGGCGGCCTTGTCGTCCGCGAGAATGATGGCGTCGTCGGCATCGAACTCGATGGTCACGGTCTCTCCGGGCGCAATCGCCGTGCGCGGCCCGGTATTGGCGACGATCAATTGATCGCCGCAACGGACGTCGTAGCGGTTGAGATTGCCGACGAAGCCGCGGTTCTCCACCTGGCCGCTGAAGCGGTTGGCGCCACCTTCGCTCGCGCCGGCAACAGCCGACAGCCGGATCGATTCCGGGCGCACGGACATGGTCACGACATCACCGGCTTTGATTCCGCGGTTGGCCCTGCCCTGGATCAGTTCGCCCGATTTGAAGCGCACCGGCACCACGCTGCCATGCTCGCCGGCCGCCTCGGCGGTGCCGTCAAAGATGTTGGTGTTGCCGACAAAGCTCGCGACGAAGCGGTTGCGCGGGCGGAAATAGATGCCGTCCGGCGTATCGATCTGCACCACCTCGCCGGCATTGAGCACGGCGATCTTGTCCGACATTTCGAGCGCCTCGGCCTGATCGTGCGTGACATAGACCGTTGTGACGCCGATCTGGCGCTGAAGACGCTTGAGCTCCTTGCGCATGTTGTCGCGCAAGGCCGCATCGAGATTGGACAGCGGCTCGTCGAGCAGCAACAGCTTCGGTTCGCGCACGATGGCGCGCGCCAGCGCCACGCGCTGCTGCTGGCCGCCGGACAGTCGCGTCGCCGAACGGTCGGCGAAGCCTTCGAGATCGACCGTGGCCAGCGCTTTGAGGCTCATCGAGCGGATCTCGTCGCGGCTGTAGCGACGGTCTTTGGCGACGCGCAGCGGGAACGACACGTTCTCGATCACCGACATATGCGGCCAGATGGCGTAGGACTGGAACACCATGCCGATCTGGCGACGGTTGAGCGCGACATCGATGTGACGCTCGGAATCGAAGAACGTCCGGTCGCCAACGCGGACTACGCCGACATCCGGCCGCTCCAACCCGGCAATGCAGCGCAAGGTCGTCGTCTTGCCGCAGCCGCTCGGCCCCAAAAGCGTGAAGAACGTGCCCGCGGGCAACTGGAAGGTCGCATCGTGGATGCCGCCGGCAATGCCTTCGACATTGGTGTAGATCTTGCGCAGTCCGTTAACTTCCAAACCGAAATCAGTCATGAGGGCCTACCCGAACGTCTTGGCGGACTGGCGCCGCTCGAGGAAATAGAAGGCGCTGGCGACGAGGACCATGAGCAACGTCCACAGCAGCCCCAGGGCACTGAGTTCACCCGCCTGACCGTTCTGCCAGAGGTCGAACATCGAAACGGCAATGACCTGCGAATTGGGGCCCGCGAGCAGGATGGCGATCGACAGTTCGCGCGACGAGATCAGGAAAATGAACAGCCAGCCCGCGACCAGTGCTGGCGACAGCAGCGGCGCGATGACTCGCCCCAGCACTTGCCAAATGCCCGCCCCCGCGGCGACACCCGCCTCCTCCAGTTCCTTATGGATTTGCAGGACGCCATTGTAGGAATACCGCATGCCGTACGGCATGTAGCGGATCAGGTAGGCGATACTGATCAACCACACGGTGCCATAGATGGTGATCGGCGAGCGCAGCGAGAGATTGAGCAACGCGACGCCAAGCACAATGCCCGGGAAGATCAGCGGCATCGTCGCCAGTTGATCGACGATGGTACCGCCGGGCTTGCGGCGCGCGGCGAGCCAGCCGCTGACGGCCGTCAGCACCACCGCACCGGTCGCCGCGGCAATCGAGATGATGAGGGTGTTGAGCGCCAGCGTCAGATAGGACGGCGACGTCAGCACCACGATGAAATTCTCGAACGACGCGGACTTCATCACGGTCCAGCCGATCGGCGCGATGAACGGCGTCAATGCCATCCAGAGCAGCGCCAGCAAGGGCAGCGCCAGAACCACGGCAAAATTGAAAAGCACGATGCAGCCGGCGACGGCGCGGCCGCCGCCGAGATCGAACGGCCGCGGCCGGTAACCCTTGCCGGTGACGCTGGCGTAGCGCTCGGCATGCTTCGAAATGCGGCCGTAGAAATACAGCAGCACCGCGACCAGGATCAGCATGATGACGGAGAACGCCGAGGCGTGGCCGAGATTAGGGGGGAACTCGCGGATGGCGAGGTAGATGTCCGTCGTCAGCACCTTGACGTCGCCGGGAATGCCGACGAGCGCCGGCACCTCGAACGCCTCGATGTCGCGGATGAAGACGAACATGGCGAGCGCGAGGATTGCCGGCCGCGCCAGCTTGAGCGAGACGTGCCAGATCGTGTCCCAGACGGAAGCGCCGTTCATGCGCGCCGCTTCTTCCATCTCGGCGTTGGACATACGGAATGTCGCCGACATCAGCAGGAAGACGAGTGGCGACCACAGGAAGCCCTCGATCAGCACCATGCCCCACAGCGAGTAGACGTTGAGGAGATCGCCGCTATTGCCGGTCAGCAAGTGATAGAGCTGGTTGACCGGTCCGGTACGGCCGAACAGGAACAGCCAGGCCATGACGTAGAGCACATAGGGCGTGCCGAGCGACACGATCGCCGTGAGATAAGCGAGCCGCTTGAACGGCGTATTGGTGCGCTCGACCAGCCACGCCAGGATGCCACCGAACAGCAGTGAGATCACCGTGGCGAAGGCGGCGAAGACGATCGTCGTCCACAGCACGCCGAAGAATTTGGCGCCCGAGAACAGCGCCTGGTAATGCGCGAAGGTGTAGCCGGTGCGGGCGCCGTTGTCGGCGATCTCGGAAAAGCTCAGTTGGATAAGAATGAGGATCGGCGGCACGACCAAAAGCGCCAGCACGACGATCATCAGCAGGGACACCAGCCCGGCGGGCTCGCGCAGCATGCCGAAAGACCGCGGCGGCCGGAGCTTCGTCCGGCCGCCCTTATCCTGCAAATCGTCGTATGACGCCGTGGCCATGATGTGACTAGAACAGCTTCTTGTAGATTTCGGTCCAGCGCGGCAATTTCTCCAGCGCCATCTCATTGGTGATGACGGTGGCCTTGAAGCCGCCCTGCTTCGGCTTGAGCGACGGATCGGCGGCCGGAACATCCGGATCGGCCGGCAGATAATTCGCCTTCTGGAACACCGTCTGTCCTTCCTTGGACAGCAGGAACTCCTCGAACAGCTTGGCGGCGTTCGGGTGCGGCGAGTTCTTGACGATGCCGACGTAATTGCCGGTGCTCACCAGCGGCTCCATTTTCAGCCATGTCGTCGGCGCGCCCTTCTGCGCACTGATGACAGTGTGATGGTTGAAGATCATCAGACCGATGGCGTATTGCCCGGAGATGACCTGATCGAGCACGACGCGCTGGCTCGCCGGCACCTTGGCGATGTCCTGTTTCGCCAGCTTCTCGAGATACTCCATGCCCTTCTGCTCGCCCATCGTGACGAGAATGTTGCCGATGAAACCGGGCGGGCCGTTCGGCGTCAGGTCCGTGGTCCAGGCCATCTTGCCCTTCCACTTCGGGTCCAGCAGATCCTCATAAGTTTTCGGACGATCCTTCTCCGGCACCAGATTGGTGTTGATGCCGGTCGCCATGGTGAAAACGTTGACCGCGGTGAAGCGCCCCTTCGGATCCTTCAGGTCGTCCGGATAGTGCTTGGCTGCCTCGGCCTTGTACTCGACAAGGTTATCGAGTGGCATGGCGCGGAAGAACGCCGAGTTGGCGTCGAACACGTCGGCCTGCACGCTGTTGGCGCGGATTTCGTTCTGCAGCTTCAGCGCCATCTCGCCGGCCGGGGTGCGCGAATACTTGACGGTGATGCCCGGATATTTCGCCTGGAACGCCTCGGCGACCGGCCGCACGAGCTGATTGACGATCAACGTCGAGTACCAGACGACCGTGCCCTCCTTCTTCGCGGCGTCGATCAATGCCTGATCGACCGCGAAAGACGGCGCGGCGGTTCCCATGACGAGCGCCGCGGCAAGGCCGCCAATGGCGCAGGTTTTCGCTATCGTCGATGACATTCTCCATCCTCCCTGACACTTGCGCTTGATCGCCGCTCCGCCGCAGAGGACCGACTTTTATGGGTAACGGACACCGCCGGGTGCGCGACCGGCCGTGTTGCCGGGGCGGACTATTCCGACTAAGTGTTGTAATGTCAACAGCCGAGCGACGCCTCGTTGCCGCAGCCGGGTGGAAAACAGCCGGCGCCGAACAAACAACGAGTTGACGGCCGGCGCCGGCAAACGCATATCGCTTGCCCCGCCGCTCGGGGCTTGCTCCGATGATTGCCGGAATCGGCGGCCCCGAGGACAGTCCAACCGCTCGAGACGAGGATCGAATGGCCCCCACGACAATACGAACCGCTGCCGCCAGGAAGCGCGCAGCCGTTTCCGGCAAGAAGAATGACGAGGCCTTTGCGCGCGGCGCGACCAAATCGACGACGATTCGCGATCTGCTCGCCTATCGGCTGCATGTCGTCGCCAACACGATTTCGCGCAGCGCCGCCGCGCGCTACCGGCGCGAATTCGACGTGACGTTGGGCGAATGGCGCACCATCGCCCTGCTCGCCGGCTATGGCCCGCTCGGCCTCAACCAACTGGCGCGGCAGAGCGGCGTCGATCGCGGCCAGATCAGCCGCATCGTCGCCGGCCTCACCGAACGCAACTTCGTCACCGGCACCCACGACCTGAAGGGCAAGCCGGTCAGCCTCTCGCTCACGCCAAAAGGCCGCAAGCTCTTTCAGGGCCTGTTCAGCGCTGCCCTCGATCGCGACGAAATTTTTCTCGGCGCGCTGTCGGCGAAGGAACGCGCTCAATTCGACGGCATGCTCAACAAGATTCTCGACGTCGCCCGCCGCGTCGAGAACGCCGAAAAAGAGAAGTCGGCCGGTTCCTCCGCCTGATGGCCGTGCAAGGCCGCCCTGCCCGATTGAGTGTTGATTTTACAACAGTCGGCGGCTAGGACTCGGCGGCTACGGAGGAGACGAAAATGACAATCAAAATGTCCGTCCTGGCGGCTTGCGTCGCCAGCGCCGTGCTGGCGCCGCCGGCCCTCGTCGCATCGGCGGCGGCGGACGTTCTGTTGTGAGCACGCCAGCAATCCTCAGCGCCGACGTTCTGCAGGGCCCGGCTTCCATCCTCGGCGAGTCGCCGGTGTGGTGCGAGCGGCGGCAGAAACTATTCTACGTCGACAGCCGCGCGCCGGCAGCCCGCATCTACGATCCCGCAACCGGCGAGACGACGTCGATTTCGCTGCCGGAGAACACCGGCAGTCTGTGCCTCACCACCGGCGACGATCTGCTCGTCGCCATGACGCGCAGCATCAGCGTGCTGCGCGCCGACGGCGCTTTGGGCGAGGCGCTCGCCGCGCCTGAGCCGGACAAGGCCGACAATCGCTTCAACGACGGCCGCTGCGACCGCGCTGGCCGCTTCATTGTCGGCACGATGAACGACAAGGCGCGGCTGCCGACCGGCGCGCTGTGGCAGTTGCAGGGCGGCGAATGCCGCCACGTCACGGACGACATCATCGTGCCGAACAGCATCGCCTTCTCGCCCGACGACAGACTGATGTATTTCGCCGACACCTATCGGCACGTCATCCATGTCTTCGATTACGACATTGACAGCGGCGCGCTGCGTAACCGCCGCCTGTTCTCCGACATGAACGGCTGGAAGGGCCGGCCTGACGGCTCGCAGATCGACGCCGACGGCTGCCTGTGGAACGCCGAATATGCCGGCGGGCGCGTGACGCGCTATACGCCGGACGGCCGCATCGACCGCGTCATCGAACTGCCGGTATCGCAGCCGACCTCCTGCACCTTCGGCGGCCGCAACTTCGACGAACTCTACATCACCACCGCCAAGCAGCGCCTGACGCCGGAGCAGCTCGCCGCCGAGCCCCATGCCGGCCAGGTGTTCGTGGCCAAGCCCGGCGTCTGCGGCCTGCCGGAAGGACGTTACGCGCCATGACCATGCCGCCGCCGGTCGGACGCCTGCCCGCCTCGGCGATCGGCCCGCGCCATGAGCCGATCGCGCCGGACGTCATCGCCGCCTATCTGACGCTGCCCGACCTCACCGGCAATGTATCCGATGCCATGGACCTGCTCGGCCTGAGCGGCGCCGTCGGCGCCTACCTGCTGCGGCCGTCGATCCCGAATGCCCGCATCGCCGGCCCGGCGCTCACGGTGAAGAACCGCGCGCGCAGCGGCACGGTCGCCGACGCCGTTGGCGCCAAGGACAACCGCTTGGGCGATATCGAAGCGCACAATATCGCGCAAGCCGGCGATGTGCTGGTCGTCCAGGGCCTCGACCATGCCTCCAGCCTCGGCGGGCTGATGGCGACGGTTGCCCAGCGTCAGGGCGAGATCGGCATCGTCGTCGACGGCCTGGTGCGCGATATCGAGGCCAGCCGCTCGATCGGCCTGCCGGTCTGGGCCAAGGGCACGACGCCGGCCACCGGCAAATGGCGCATCGAGACCGAGGGCGTCAATGTCCCGGTGACCATCGCCGGCGTCGGCGTCGCGCCCGGCGACCTGGTCGTCGCCGACGAGACCAGCATCTGTTTCGTGCCGCGCGTCGACATCGCGCGCGTGCTTCAGACGGCGCAAAGCATCGTCGCCGACGAGCAGCGCCGGACCGGCCTTATCGCCGGCGGAGCCACGCTGAGCGACGTCACCAACAAGCCGCGCTGATCATCACACAGGGAGTTCACAAGACGTGCCCGCCGACATTCTGATGACCGCCCCGCTCGAGCCTGCTCTCATGGACAATCTCGACAAGACCTTCACCACGCACCGGCTGTGGCAGGCCAAGGACCGCGCCGCTTTCCTGGCTGAAGTCGCGCCGCGCATCCGCGGCGTCGTCTCACGCAGCGCCATCGGCGCCGACGCGGCGCTGATGGACGCTTTGCCGAAACTCGAACTGATCTCGATCTTCGGCGTCGGTACCGACAAGGTCGACCTGGCGGCGGCCAGGCAGCGCGGCATCCGCGTCACCAACACGCCCGACGTCCTCACCGAAGACACCGCGGACTACGCCATCGGCCTGCTGCTCGCGCTGGCGCGCAAGATCGTCGCCGGCGACCGTTACATCCGCGCCGGCCACTGGAAGACCAAGGGCATCATGGCGAACTCAACGCGGGTGTTCGGCAAGAAGCTCGGCATCGTCGGCCTCGGCCGCATCGGCCAGGTGGCGGCGAAGCGTGCTGCCGCCTTCGACATGGAGATTTCATACAACGGCCCCCGCGAAAAGCCGGACCTGCCCTATCGCTATTTCGCCGAGCCGGTGGCGATGGCGCGCCACGTCGATTTCGCGATCCTCACCTGTCCCGGCGGGCCGGAGACAGCGAACCTCGTCAACGCTGCGTTCCTCGAGGCGCTCGGGCCCCACGGCATGCTGGTCAATATCGCCCGCGCCTCGGTGGTCGATGAGGCCGCGCTGGTCGCCGCTTTGACCAACGGCACCATCAAGGCGGCGGCGCTCGACGTCTTCCCCAACGAGCCCGACGTCTCCGACGCGCTGCTGGCGCTGCCGAACGTCGTGGTCGAGCCGCATATCGCCAGCACCACCGAGGAAACACGCCGTGCCATCGGCGAACTGGTGTTCTCTAACGTCAACGCACATTTCTCCGGTGTGCCGCTGCCCTCCCAAGTGACCTGACACCCAGCCTACGAGGACCCAGGATGATCGTCGAACAACGCACCTACACCGTGCCGCACGGCACCATGGCGAAATACCTCGAGCGCTACGAGACTCACGCCCTCCCGGTGCAGAAGCGTCACCTCGGCCGTCTGCTCGGTTTCTATGTCACCGAGATCGGCACCCTCAATCAGGTCATTCACCTCTGGGCCTATGACAGCCTGGCCGACCGCGAGACGCGGCGTGCCAACCTCGCCGCCGATCCGGCCTGGCAGGAGTTCATGGCTATGAATGCCGGATCGTTCACGCACCAGACCGTGACCATCATGAAGCCGACGCGGTTCTCGCCGACCTGAGGCCGGGGTTTAGCTCATTCAAAATGGCCTGGCGCTTCCAGCGTCATTCCTTGCCACCGAGATAGGCGCGCTCGAGCTGCGTGGCGATGTTCGGCTCGCTTGTCGGCGCCTCGAAGACGATGCGGCCCTGTGCCAGGGCATAAACGCGGTTCGCTGTCGCCAGGGCCTTTTCGATGAGCTGCTCGACCAGCAACACTGCGGTGCCCGCCTTCGCCAGACGCCCAAGCACATTCAGAACGCGGTCCACCAGGATCGGCGACAGACCCGCCGA
>JAHCKF010000001.1 GCA_026125925.1 Pseudolabrys sp. | reverse complement strand
GTACACGTGGTTCTTCAGCTTCGAGCTGGCCTTGGAGAAGTCCTGTCCGGTCTGATTGGCCGTGAAGATGTCGACGTCGTAGCGATCGGACAGGCCGTCATAGGCGAGCCGCTCGATGATCATCGTGGCCTTCTGCTCGGCGATGATGCGCGAGGCCTCCGAAATGAAATGCTCTGGATTCTCCCTGAACTGGCCGAACACGCTGGCGGCAACCCCGGTGAAGATTTCGGCCACCGTCTTTCGCGTGAGCTCGGTGTTTTCCGCGACGTTGCCGAGAAGATCGTATCTCACGAGTGAATGGACCGACCCACCGCGCTCGGTCGTCGAACCGGTGAGCGAGAAGCCGTCGCCCACCTTAAGTTGCTCATCGGTCAGCTCATCGCCCTGAACGCCGGTCTGCACAGTGTACTGAAGCGGCGTGACCCGGAGCTGGCTATCGAGTGCGCTCACGCATTTGCGGACCAGCTCGTCGGAATCGAATTCGACGCGATAGACTGCCTTCTGGTTGATGCGGTTCCAGAGTTCCTGGAACTCCTTCTTCTCGAAATTGTCATTCAGCGGATTGGTCTTGGGCTTCCGACCGTCCTCCACCTTCGGCAGTTGCGCATCGCTGAACACGCTGTCGATGATCTGAAAAATCTGGTCCGCATGAGGCTTCAGCTCGTCCGGCAACGCCGCCAGTGTCCCGGCCGCCTTGGCCTCATGATAGGCTGTGGTGATCTGGTCCGCCTCATCCGAATAGTCATTCTTCAACAGGTAGCGATAAATCTGCTTCGCCATCGCCGGCGTGATCTCGATCGGTCCCGCATCCGTCGTCATGGTCTTGCCGGTGAAATAGGCCTCGGTTGCCTTCCGGGGACGGGAGGTCAGCGTGTCGGCGATCTCTTTCTGCAGGCCGCTGACGAAAGCCGTGTAGCTCTCGCTGGCCACGACGGTCAGCACGTTGATGTCGTGGACCACGGCGGGATTGTCCATGCGGTCGCCGTTCTGATCGACCGACAAGCGGAGCCCGCGGCCGACCTCCTGGCGGCGCGAGATCGTGTTGTCGCTGTGCTTGAGCATGCACATGACGAACACGTTCGGATTGTCCCACCCTTCCCGGAGGGCCGAGTGCGAGAAGATGAAGCGCGTCGGCTCGCCGAAGGACAGCAGCCGTTCCTTGTTCTTCAGGATCAGGTCGTAGGCGTCCACGTCGTCAGAATCGACCGCGCGTGCGCCAACCACAGGATCCTTCAACCGGTTCGTTTTCTTGTCGATCGAGAAGTAACCCTCGTGGGTCGCCGCGGCGTCGATTCCGGCCAGGTGCTTGCGATAGGCCTCATTGTCGATCGCCAGCTCAGACAGAAATTCCTCTTTGAGCAGCTCATACTCTTCCTCGAATACGTGCGCGTATTCGCCCTTCTCGTCGGCCTGGGCATAGTCGCGGTACTTCACCACCTCGTCGATGAAGAAGAGCGACAGCACCTTGATGCCCTGGACGAAGAGCTGCTTCTCCTTGTCGAGGTGCGCCTTGATCGTCTCGCGGATCTGGATGCGCCTTATGTCGCGCTCGGACACATCTCCAGTCGCCTCGCCGGCATGGAGCACCACGCCGTTGGTGAACTCCACCGTATCGTTGCGGGCGTCGATCTGCGTGATGGTGAAGCGGTCCCGATATTGATCCAGCTCCCCGGACTCGGCGAACAGGTCGTCGCGGAACTCCAGCCGCTTGAGCTGGCGCTTGATCTCGCCGGACTTAAGCTTGACCTCGATCTCGATCCGCGCCACCGGCGCCTTCTTCGAGATGTCGATGCCCTCGAGATAGAGATAGGCGTTCGTACCGGCGAGACCGCGCGTCTGGATGCCGCGCACGGCGATCTTCTTCACCAGCTTCTGGTTATAGGCGTCGAGCGCGTCGAGCCGGTGGATGCGGTTGTGCTCGGTCCGGTGCGTCGCCGAGTATCGCAGGATCATCAGCGGCTTGAATTTGGGCAGCGCCTCCATCGTAGCGGCGCCTTCCATCTTCTGCGGCTCATCGAGGATCAGGATCGGCCGATTGCTGGCGATCACATCGATAGGCTTGCGCGACTGGAAATCGTCCAGCTCGTCATAGATGCGCCGGTTGTCGGCTCCCCGGGCGTTGAACGCCTGGATGTTGATCACCATGACGTTGATGCCGGCGTCCGACGAAAAGCTCTCCAGCTCGTGCAATCGCTTCGAGTTGTAGATGAAGAAGCGCGCTTTCTTGCCGTAGCTCTCTGCAAAATGGTCGGCGGTGATCTGGAGCGATTTGTAGACGCCCTCGCGGATGGCGATGCTGGGCACCATGATGATGAACTTCGACCAGCAGTAGCGCTTGTTCATCTCGAAGATGGTCTTGATGTAGCAGTAGGTCTTGCCGGTGCCCGTCTCCATCTCGATGTCGAGGTGAACACGCGTCGCGGCCAAGGCATCGCGCCGATAAGTAGCCGGCGCCGCAATGCGCTGGTTGTTCCGATCCAGCACGATGAAGTCGTCCAGCCGATGCGAGATGGACAGGTTCTGACGACGCTGGACCTTCTGGATGTTCTCGAGAATCTGCGGCTCGCTGAGCACGAAGTCGGCGTTTTTGAAGCCTTCCTCGAAGGCGCTTACTTGAGCCTTGCGGCCAGGGTCGATCCGGTAGGTGATGCCGTTTACCAGCGGCTGACCGGCGAAGCAGTCTACCACCGAGTCCACGGCAAGGGTCTGATAGGGCTGGACCTTGAATTTCAGCTTCATGCCCGCTCCCCTCAGATCGACCTGACGTCGGTGGCCGGTGAAAGCTGGCGGAAGACCTGCTCCACATTGATCTTCACGGCGTCCGACACGAAGCCGTTATCGCGGAAGACGACGCGCAATGGCTCGCGGCCGGCAAGCTCCTTCACCAGCTCCTCGGTCAAGCCCGCATCGAAGCAAGCGACAAGGGCGTTCTCATCCACGAAAAAGACCTTCTTGCCCTGCACCGTCTCGCGCCGGATGGGCAGGGTCAGGTCCACGCCCCAATCGACCAGCACCTGGAACAGCAGATCCTCCGCAGTGCGGTCCGGCTTGATGTTGTCGACTGCCTGAAGCAGGTCCTTTTGATCGACCTGATCCGGGCGGTAGTACACGTCCTGCATGTTCGATGTGTCCACCTTGAGCACCCGGAAGCCGACATCGCGGTTCCATCCGCGGTGGCAATCGCCTTCGAGGATCTGCTTTCCAGCACGACGGATACGTTCTTTTGAAATTTCCGCTATGTTTTTCCAGCCCGCTTTGCGAGCAACGCTATTCTCATTCGTCGGCTCTGGGATTTGAACCATAATAAAGCGACGGTTCTTTCCATCCAGGGCATTCTGAAGGAAGACGGAATGAGCTGTCGTGCTGCTTCCAGCAAAAAAATCCATGACAATTGCGCCATCAGACTCTTCACTTACAGCCATATCAACGAATTTTTGGATAATGGTCTCGTCCTTTGGAAAATCGAAATAGCCACCACCGAGAAGCTTTGACAAACGTTCCGACGCCGATCGCGCCGGTTGATAAAAAACACTCTGCGGAGTCTGCGCATCAGTCTCATGAAGATATCGCCTAACCATGACACTGGTCGGCGATATAAATGAAATTCGGCCCTCTTCGACCATTCTGTTGAAGGTTTCTTGGTCGAATGCCCAACCCCGGTTCGGCCGTAAAGGAATAACCTCTCCCGTCTTTGGATTTTTCAGTTCGAATTTACGGCCACCCGGAGCCGTTGGGTCATCTTCCTTGTAGGCACCACGTTCATCAATGTATCGAAACCGCCGCAGACCAAAAGAAGGGGTCGCCTTCATCGCTCGAAACCAACCAGCCAGCTCTTCTGATGCTGTCTCGAAATCCTTGCCGTGAACTCCTTTCAGGCGGTCGACCTCTCTCAGAACTGGCTCGACCCCTTCCTTTGTCATCGTCCATGAGGTTTTCGTGGCGCTCTTATCCTTGACGTAACAGAGGACATACTCATGAGACACGCCAATCTGGCGAGCATCGTTCTTATTTGCGCCCTCCCACACTATTTCTGTTATGAAGTTTTCCGCGCCAAATATTTCATCCAGCATGTGCCGCAGACCGGCGACCTCAGTATCATCTATACTGACGAAAAGCGCCCCATCATCACGGAGCAAATTTTTCGCTACCTTTAGGCGTGGATACATCATTGATAACCACTCAGAATGGAAGCGGCCATTTGCGGTCAGGTTGGCGATAAGGCGGTTGCCTTCTTCGTCTTTTTGATTGGAAACTCTCAGATACTCCTCAGAGCCTTGCGCAAAGCGGTCTCTGTAAACAAAGTCGTTTCCTGTATTGTATGGCGGATCGATGTATATCATCCGCACCGAGCCGATATAAATGTCTTGAAGTAACTTCAGAGCTTCGAGGTTGTCACCCTCAACGAATAGGTTCTTTGTAGTAGAAAACTCTGCACTTTCTTGATCGGCCGGACGCAGCGTTTTCGCGATAGGAGCGTTCGCGTTAATCAGCGCTTCTCGCTTGCCCGGCCAATCCAGCCGATACCGCTCTTGCGGTCCTTCTACGATGTAATCGCTCAGCTCCTGGCGGAGCTGATCGAAATCGATAGCCAGCCGAACCTTCCCATTTTCGTCCATTGCCTCGGTGACGCAGCCCGGAAACATCGCGCGGATTTTCGCAACATTCTCCTGACTTAGGTCGGGGCTGTGCATCTTCAGCTTTTCCATACGTTTCCTCTTACTTGTCCGTCACAGCGCTAACAGGTTCGCCCGCTGTCAGCCGCTCCAGTTCCTGCTTCGCCGTGCGCAGCTCGGCGTTGATCGCCACACGCTTGTTGAATTGCTTCTCGCGGGCGAGCCGCGCCTTGATCCGGTCCAGCTCCCGAGTCTTGGCTCGGATCGCCTCCATCCGGTCCACCCGCGTCTGGATGTCCTCGCTGATTTGCGCCGACGCGGGCATCATGGCCGTAAGAAGGCGGTCATAGAGGGCGCCCAGATCGAGCGAGACCGGCAGCGGTTCACGCGGCGCATCCTCCGGCGCCCAATCGGTGGCAAAATACTCGCTGATCACCCACTTGGAGCCGTCCGCCTCGCTCGGGCGCTTGAAGGCGGCCGTCGCCTTGCGCTTGCCGCGCCAGGTCAGTTCGAAGATCAAGGGAAACGGGATCGCCTTGTCGATCGCGCGCAGGACGGCTTCGTCGAGATGTCCGGTCTTGAGCGATATCCCAAACACTTGGACCTCGCCAACGGCCGCGGTGGCATCGAGATTTGTCGTCTCGGGGGCCAGCTTGAACCGCCAGACGATCTGATCGACCTCGCGCACGAACAGATCCTTGAGCGCGGTGTTGGCGTCGGCATGCTCGTATATCTTGTTCTTCGGCACGACCCGGCCGAAGGCGGCGCTCTTGGGATAGTCGAAGAAGGCCGTCATGCGTCGGCCCCCTCGATCACGACGAAGGCGATCAGTTCGAAGTCATTCAGCCCCGCGATGGTGTGCACCAGCGCCGTGGTGCGGCCGCCGCTGAACAGGCTGTCGATATCCTTCTCTTCCTTCACCTCGATCATCGAACGGATGGCGCTGCTCAGCAGCTCGGAGTAGCGATCCATCTTCCGGCCGTCCTGCGTGCGCTCATTGAAGGCGCGACAGACTTCTTGGACCGGTTCCGGGCGGCCCTTGCAGCTCGTGCGGATGAGGTCGAGCAGACGTTTTACCTCGGTATGGTCGGCGATAATCTCGCCTTCATTGCCGATGTAGACCAGGTAGTAGGGATGCAGCCGGTTCTGCTGATTGATGTTGACGCTGTCATGGATGTTCTTGAGCGCGAAGATCACGCCGGGCCGAAGCCCCAGCTCGGGCAGCGCAGGCACGACGGCATGCATTCCGTTCGGCAAGCTGTCGAGATCGCCGTGTTCCTTGACGTAGTTGAGCAGGTCCATCCGGAAGTCGTTGAGACCGAGATCCGTGATTGAGATGCCGGTCTTCACGTCTTCCAGCTCGATGACCTCTTCCTGGAGGCGCCTCAGCTGGTCCTTGCGGTAGGCTATGTCGCTGCTCTTAGCGGTGAGGACATTGTCGTCGCCGGTGGCGCTTACATCGGCGATCACCATGCGGTTCTCGACGCGCTCCTTGAGATTGATGTACTCGTCGAGCGTGATGTCGGGCCAATAGTTCACCAGCTGTATTTGGCTGTTCGGCGAACCGATGCGGTCGATCCGCCCGAAGCGCTGGATGATGCGCACCGGGTTCCAGTGGATGTCGTAGTTGACGAGGTAATCGCAGTCCTGAAGGTTCTGGCCTTCGGAGATGCAATCCGTGCCGATCAGGATATCCAACTCGCCCGGTTCGTTGGGCAGGACGATCGCCTTCTCCTTGGACCGCGGCGAAAAGAGTGTGAGTACGCCCTGAAAGTCATAACTCTTTCTGAGGGTGGTCTTCGGCGCGCCGGAGCCCGTCACCTTTCCGGTCTGCAACCCCAGCTGCTGCGCGAACGGTGCCAGATTGGCGTAGAGATAATTCGCCGTGTCGGCGAAGGCCGTGAAGATCAGGACCTTCCTGTTGCCCGGATTGAGCGGTTCGCTCACCTTCTGCCCGAGCACCTGCATGAGGTGCTGGAGCTTGGCGTCATCGCCCGGGCCGACTTTGTCCATCGAGGCGATCAGGTCCTCGATGAGCGCGAGATCGGCCTCGAGATCGTGCTTCCATGACGGCAGATCCATGTCGGCAAGGCTGATTTGCACCTTCTTGCCAACGGTGATGTCGCCCAGCCCGGCCAGATCGTCGTCTTCGGCGTCGAGCAATTCCTCATCCGCCAGAAAATCGCTCACACTCTGCGTGCCGCCTGACCGCTCGAAGTCACGAATGGCGTCCAGGGCGCGCGAAATGTTCCCGCTGAGCGAACGCAGGGTGAGACGGAACGCCTCGACGGAGCTTTCGAGGCGCTTGAGCAGATTGGTGGTCATAAGCGCCTGAAGGCTGCGCTCGCGATCGGCTTGCCGCAGCTTGCCCCGACCGCCCTCGACCTGGGTGTCGTAAATCTCCTCGTATTTCCGCAGCCGGCTCGGAAGGATGTAGCTGATAGGCGCGTATACCGCGAGCTTCAGCACGGAAAGCTGGGTGAAGATATCGTTCAGGCCCATCACGTCTGCCCGCTGCGTGATCGGGCAGTGGAACGACAGCGGCTTGCAGCGCTCGGGAAACTTGCCGATGTCCTTCGTGTCATAGAAGGTCTCGATGTGCTTACGCGACCGAGCGATCGTCACGGCATCGAGAAGCTCGAAGAAATCGAAATCCAGCGCCTTGAGGATCGAGGCCGCGGTTCGCTCGTCCGGCGGCAGTATCGTCCAGGCATTGAAAGCCTTCTGCGCACGGCGGAAGATTTCCTCGACGCTGGTTTGCGACTTCAGGTTCTGGCTGAGGGCCTCCGACTGCCCTTCATAGGCGAGCGCAAGCTGATTGCGCAGGTCGGTGAAGCGGTTGTTCACCGGCGTCGCGGAGAGCATCAGAACCTTGGTCTTCACGCCCGCGCGGATAACCTTGTTCATCAGCTTCTGGTAGCGTGTCTCGCGGTCCTTGAAGACATCGTTGTTCCGGAAATTGTGCGATTCATCGATGACGACGAGGTCGTAGTTGCCCCAGTTCACGCGATTGAGCGGAATACCGAAGGACTCGCCCGACGTCCGCGACAGATCGGTGTGGCAAAGGACGTCATAGTTGAACCGATCCCTGGCGAAGATATTGGTCGTCAGGTTCGTGTTATAGTTCCGCCAGTTGTCCGCGAGCTTTTTCGGGCAGAGCACCAGGACGGCGCGATTGCGCAGCTCGTAATATTTGATAACGGCCAACGCGGTGAATGTCTTACCCAGGCCGACGCTGTCGGCGAGAATGCAACCGTTATAGGTTTCGAGCTTGTTGATGATGCCGGTGGCGGCGTCCTTCTGATAGTTGAACAGCTTGTTCCAGACGACGCTGTCGCGATAGCCGGTAAGGTCGTTCGGCAGGACGTCCTCGTCGATATCCTCGAGGAAGTCCTGGAAGATGTTGTACAGCATCAGGAAGTAGATGCGCTCCGGCGAGTTCTCCTGATAGACCGACTCGATGTGGTCGCAGATCGCGGCTGTGACATCGTTGAGCTTCTCCGGGTCCGACCAAATTTGGTCGAACAACTGGAGGTACATCTGAGTGTGGTTCGGGTCGCCGAATCGCGTCACGAAATTCGAGACGGCGTCGCCTTTCTGATAGCCGAGATCGACGGCCGTAAAACCGCTGATCGGCATGTAGGCAATTCCGCCGCCATCGCTCGCCACATGCAGGAACTGCTGCATGGGGGCTTTCGTGGTGTTCGACCGGAACCTGGCCTTCTTGCGAATCCAGTCGGCGCATTCGCGCGCCACGGCCCTTTGCGTCAGCTTATTGCGGAGCTGGATTTCAAACTCCGTTCCGTAAAGGCCGCTCTCCCGCCGCGCTTTGGGGATGAAGAACTCTCGCCGTTCCTTGCGCAGGCGGTCCGTGACCTCCATCGGCACAAACGTCGGTGCGGTAAAGATGAACTGAAGGCTTTCGATCTTCGAAAGCTCGGACTTAAGCGCCTCGAAGGCGTAAATCGAGAAACACGACGCGGCGATCTTCAATCGGGCGCCACGCCCCACTGTCGCTTTCAGATCGTCACCGAACAGTTGCGAGGTGTTATCGATGATCTTCATCGACACCCCGTTCATTCAGAAGCACGATTTGCTGGTCTTGCGGGCGACGAGCGGCCAGCGGCGTATCGAGCCCCAATCGTCTCAGAGCATAGTAGCGCAGCGCCTTTCGAACACGGATCTGTGCGCGCCCACCTCGCATGCCATAGTCGAGGGCGATTATCCGCTTTTGGCTTTCGGAAAGGTCTGGGTGCGGCCCTATTTCCAGCGTGACGAATTCGTTCCAATCAGTGTCATGCTCAGCCAATACCTCGCTCGGTCGAAGCGACCTGGTCTCAATGATTCTGGACAGCAGGAAATCCTTGAACGTGCCATCGACCTCACAAAAGGCACGGGTATGCCAGCGGTATCCGTCAAAGCCGATCGCGTGCGGCGCAATCCATCGCCACTTCGGATCGTCACTAGATAGCGACTGATACTTTACCTCCACTGCCTCTTTTTGGCGGATCGCGGCGATGATTGTTCGCAATGTTTCGGTGTTCACACCTCGGGCCGGCACGGGCGGCCCGCCGTAGGGCGGGAGATGCGCTATCCAAGACTCGGATGAGTCCAAGATACCTTCGGCAACGGATCGAAGCTGGTTGAGGTATTGCTCGGCTTCAGGCTTCAGGAAAATCGGCGAGAACTGTGGGCTCGCAACATAGCGTTTGGCACTCTTGTCGTAGACGGCGTTGTGTGGCGCTCGCTCCTGATAGAGCGTCAAATCCTTCGAAGCTTGAGGAACTGACACGTCGAACACATCAATGATGTCGGAGCGGTTCACGCCCCCGTCCCAGAAGAGGCGGAACTCGATGAATTCGAGCCGGCGCTCTACGCCCCATTTCAGCGCCACAGCGGCATCCATCGCTCCACCTCCGTTTGCCGATACGCATAAAAGCTATATGGACATATCGACGCGACCCGTGTAATTACTATTCATATCGGGGGCATCGGTCAAGGTGGATTGCGGCGCGTCAAAGAGCACGCCGCCTTCATCCACTAGAAGCGATGCAACGGGCTTTAGGGCGGGGGCAAGCAATGCAACCAAGAGAACGCCGCACGATCATTGCGCATGGGCGACTGGCGATGCGCGAGCTGCGACTCGCCGCCGCACGCCAGCGCAATCACGGCCTCCAGATCATGACCTTCGAGCAGCTCGCCGCGCGCCTCGCGGGCGGCCTGTCGCGCCCGGTCGACGACGAGACATTGCGCGCCACCATCCAGGCGGTCCTGCCGGACGTCGCACTGGGGGAGCTTGACAGCCTGAAGTCACTGCCCGGCATGGTGGGGGCCGCCACCGACACGCTCCGCAAGGCGTGGCGCGCCGGCATCGATTTGCAGGCGCGCCGCGGCGAGCACCCGCGCATTGCCTCGATCGCCAGCCTCGAAGAAGCAGTCCTCGCCGCCCTTCCGCCGGCGATGATGCGTCCAGTCGATCTCGTAGCGGCATCGCTGCAACGGCTGGATCATGTTGCCGCCCTATTCGGGCAGATTGAGATTGTCGGCATTACCGAGCTGTCGCCGTGCTGGCGGCCGCTTCTGCACGCTATCACTCAGCGGGTGACGGTGCGCTGGACCGCCGGTCCACGGTCGACGCCTCCCTGGCTTGATAGAAATGTCATCGACGTGACGCAAAGTGACCCGCGCACGCCAGAGATTCTCACCGTCAGCGCCTCCACCGCCTATCACGAAGCCATCGAGGCGCTCCGTTGGGCGCGGCAGCTCATCGCGTCCGGCACGGCCGATCCGGCCGAGATCGCCATCGCATCGGTCACGCCGGCCGATTACGATGATCATTTTCTCGCTTTGCGAGCCGACGCCAATCTCGACCTTCACTTTGTGCATGGCGTCAAGATCACGGCCTGTAGGGAGGGTCAGGCGGCCGCCGCCCTCGCGGACATCCTGGTGCGCGGCCTCTCTCAGACTCGGATGCGGCGCCTGGCGTCCCTGCTGGCGGCCTATCCCGGCCCCTTTCGAGCTCTCCCCGCGGGCTGGACGCGAGTCTTGCCGGCCGATGCTCCGCTGGCGTCTCCGCTAGCCTGGAACCACCTGCTCGACCGCCTGACCGCTGCCGAATGGCCCGACGAAATCGATCATGGTCCAGCGTTGCGCGAGATCATCGGTTTGCTGTCGCAGGGCGTAGCGGCGGCCGAAGCAATTGGCGAAGCGCTGCTGCACGGCAGGACCCTGGCCATCTGGCGCAAGGTGCTCCTTGCCGGTCCGGCCGCCTCGCTCGATCTAACCCTGGAGACATTGAAACAGGACGACGGCCTGGATGCCTGCGTCTCCGTCGCCTGGATGCCGGCAAGCGCGCTGGCGGCATCGCCCCGCCGATTCGTTCGCCTCCTCGGGCTCAATTCTTCGCGTTGGCCGCGCGGAATTTCGGAAGATCGCCTCCTCTCCGATCACATCATCCCCACGGCCGAGCTCGACCCGCTCCCCGTTGGCGCGGCCGACCGGCGGGATTTCGCAACCATCCTCGCGACCAGCGAGCGCCAGGTTGTGCTGTCGCGAGCGCGACGGGACAGCGATGGCCGACTCCTCGGCCGTAGCACCCTCCTGCAGGGGCAGCCCGATGAGATCTACCTCCGGCGCAACCGAGTGCCGGATCACGCCTTCAGTGAAACCGACCGGCTGACCGCCCGGCCGCAGGAATTCCGCGCGCTCCCGCAAGCCGTTTCGGCGGCCGCCTGCTGGCGCAACTGGCTGCGGGAGGAGATCACCCCCCATGACGGACTCCTTCGTGCCGACCACCCGGTAATCCAGGCCATCCTGGCGCGCACCCAATCGGCAAGCTCCCTTCGCAAGCTCCTGCGCAACCCGCTCGGCTTCGTTTGGCACTACGGCCTGCGCTGGCGCGCGCCCGAAAGCGGCGACGACCCGCTCGTTCTCGATGCGCTGGCGATGGGCGATCTCGTTCACGAGACTCTGGATCGGGCTCTCCGCACACTCGAAGCCAATGGCGGACTGGCCGCCGCTACGGGGCAACAGATCGCCAGCGCCGTCGATGACGCTGCCGGCGAGGTTGCCGAAATCTGGGAAACCGAACGTCCTGTGCCGCCGCGCGTGATCTGGCGGCGCACCCTCGACGAGGCGCGGGAGCTTAGCCGGCGAGCCCTGGCCTTTGGCGACGAGCGCCTGCCTGGTGCCCGTGCGTTCGGCGAAGTCCCTTTCGGAGGCGCCGAGCCCAAGACTGATGTGGCGCCGCCCTGGGACGCCGCGGCCAGCGTCGGAATTCCTGGCACCGATTTCCGGATCGCCGGCTACATCGATCGGCTCGATGTCTCCGCCGACGGCCGCCGCGCTCTTGTGCGTGACTACAAGACCGGCCGAAAGCCCAAGGACACCATCATTCTCGACGGCGGCAAGGAGTTGCAGCGCTGCCTCTATGCCTTCGCCGTGAAGGCGATGCTCGGCGACGATGTCGCCATCAGCGCCTCCCTCCTCTTTCCGCGCGATGAGGTCGACCTGAGGCTCGAGGATCCCGAAGGCACTTTGGCGGACGTCGCCGGCTATCTGCGCGCCGCGCACGCCAGTCTCCTTACCGGCAGCGCTGTGCTCGGGGCCGATACCGGTGGGACATATGACGACCTCGCCTTCGCACTGCCGGCCAACGCCGGCGCTACCTATTGCAAACGCAAGATTACCGCCGCCACCGAGCGCCTCGGGGAGGCCGCGCAGGTCTGGAAGGCTCAGTAATGAATGCACCGCTGAAACCGCTCGCCGATGATGTTGCGCGGCGCACTGCGATCGCGGTTCACGACCGCTCATTTTTGGTCGAAGCCGGCGCTGGTTCCGGCAAGACCGCCGTCATGGCTGGCCGCATCGCGCTGATGCTAGCCGAAGGCATTGCGCCAAGGACGATCGCCGCGGTGACGTTCACCGAGCTCGCGGCCAGCGAGCTTCTCATCCGTGTCCGCGACTTCGTTGGCGAGTTGGTGGCAGGTCGCATTCCCGCCGAGCTTCGGGTTGCCTTGCCCTATGGCTTGTCGGAAGACCAACGCCGCAATCTCGCGGCTGCCAGCGTGGCGATCGATGAAATCACCTGCTCGACCATACACGGCTTCTGTCAGCGCCTGATCAAGCCTTATCCCGTCGAGGCGAGCATCGATCCCGGGGCGGTCGTGATGGACCGCGACCAGGCGGATCTCGCCTTTGCGGAAATCGTTGAAATCTGGCTTCGGGAGGAACTTGCAGACGATGCTGGCGGACTGCTGGCCGAAATGGTTCTGCAGGACCCGGGCGAGACCGTCGGGCTGATCCACAAGATTCTTACGCATCTCCGCAGCCGCCGCACGCTGGCTGTTGAGTCACCCGAAGCGCTGGAACCTCTCATCGGAGCCGTCCGGCAGACAGCAGACGGCTTCGTGTCCTGGCTACGCGGAACCCGAGTCGTCGAGCCGGAGACCGCTGACATCGCGGCGCGGTTGTTGGAAATGGCTGAAGCCGTTGAGGCTATCTCGCCGGCGGAGCCTGCCGATCTGGTGCGGCTGTTGCTCGCGCGACCGCATCCCGATCTCTGCACCACCTCGGGAAGCTTTCGCGCCTACAAGAAGAAGGGCAAGTGGTGCGAAGCCGCCAAACGCGCAGGCCTCGCCAAGGCCGATGGGGATCGCTTGAACGCTGGCGCGGAAGGCCACTACAACGGCTGTTGCGGGGCATGGACCGCACTGTCGCAGGCGGCCGCGTCGCGCGTCCTCGCCGAACTCGTCGGGCTTGTGCAGCCGGTCATGGATCGCTTCCGCGATTACAAGCGCTCGGCTGCGCTTCTCGATTTCGACGATCTCATCTTCGCCGCACGCGCGCTGTTGCGCGACCATGAAGAGGTGCGCCGCGCGCTGGCCGCGCGCTTCGCGCATGTCCTGGTCGATGAGTTTCAGGACACCGACCCTTTGCAGACCGAAATCTTCTGGCGATTGTGCGGCAACCCGCAGGCTAATGCGGACAGCGACGATTGGACCACGTTCCAAATCCGACCCGGCGCGCTGTTCCTGGTGGGCGACCCCAAACAGGCGATCTACCGCTTTCGTGGCGCCGACGTGGCGGCCTACATCCAGGCGCGGGAAACCTTCCTTGCGCAGGCACCCGACAGCGTGGTGGCGATCTCGACCAATTTTCGGTCCTGCGAACCAATCCTGAATTATGTGAACGATCGCTTCGAACTCCTGCTGTCGGCCGAGAACGGCCAGCCGGGGTTCACCGCTCTTGATGCGTTCCATCCTGAACGGAACGAGGGACTGTGCGTCGCGGCCCTCGACATTGCCGTGGCCGATGCCGACGGCAAGGCCTCGGCCGAACGCCAGCGCGACGGCGAAGCCGAGGCTGTCGCAGACATGTGCGCGCGCCTGATCGGCAGCGAGGCCATTCTCGATCGCAAGACCGGGGAGCGCCGCGCCTGCCGGCCCGGTGACATCGCTCTTCTCGCGCCGACGGGAAGCGATCTTTGGCGCTATGAAGAAGCGCTGGAGCGGCGCGGCATTCCAGTTGCGACTCAGGCCGGCAAGGGACTGTTCCGGCGCCAGGAGATCCAGGACCTCATCGCCCTCACGCGAGTGCTTGCCGACCGCCGCGACACGCTCGCACTGGGCGCGCTGCTTCGTGGTCCACTGGTCGGGCTGACTGAGGAAGAATTGCTGGACATTGTCTGGGCGCTCCCGCGCTCCGAAGATGCGCCCGACGCCTTGCCGCGACTGGACCTCGGCGTGGCTCCGGAAGCGATCACACATCCGCATGCGCGCGACGTCATCGAGAAACTTCAGGCGCTGCGGCTGAAGATGAACGCCACGACGCCGCACGACCTGCTATCGCAGGCCATCGACGTGCTGCGCGTGCGGCCGATCCTCCTTCATCGGCATCGCGGCCAGGCCGAGCGTGCCCTCGCCAATGTCGATCTCTATCTTAGCCTCAGCCGGGCGTATGCGGTCCGCGGCCTGCGTGCTTTCGCGGAGGCGATGACGGCCGCGTGGACCGACGAGGCTCGCGCCGTCGAGGGTCGCCCCGATGCTCAGGAGGAGGCGGTTGCGCTCTACACCATGCATGCCGCCAAAGGGCTGGAGTGGCCGATCGTCGTCCCCGTCAACACGATGACGCAGATCATGGCGCCCGAGAGCGCGATCACCGACCGTGCCACCGGCCGCTTCTATTGTCCGGTGTTCGGCGTGAAGCCGACGGATTATGAGGCGGCGCGCGATGCAGAGAAGGCCGAACTCGACCGCGAGCGCATCCGTCTCTGGTATGTCGCCGCTACGCGGGCGCGCGAGCTGCTGGTTCTGCCGAGGCTCGATGTCACGGCGAAGGGATCGGCCTGGATTTCCCTTCTGGACCTGTCGCTGGCGGAACTGCCGGCGCTCGATCTTAGCCACCTGCCGCCTGAGGTCGGGGCCGATGGGGCTGGCGCGCAGAATGCCCAGACCCGCGAGATCTTCGCGGCCGAAGCGGAGATGATCGCGGAGCGCCGCCAGCGCATTGTCTGGCTCGCCCCCAGCCGCGACGAGAATCCCGCCGGCCCGGCATTGCACGCCGAGCTACCGGAAATCCTGGTGACCGATGTCGACGATGCGCCTGTAGAGGACAGCATCCTCCAGACGATCCAAGGTGGTCGCGAGCGCGGCGTCATTCTGCACAAGCTCATCGAAGAGGTCCTCACCGGCGAAACAGCGGAGACGGAGCCCGCTCTCATTGCCCGCGCCGAAGCCTTGATCCGCGCCATTGGCCAGCCTGTGGCCCTTGACCCTGCCCATGGGCTTGCGCCGGCCGAACTCGCCGCTTGCGTTCTTCGCGCCCTGGCCTTGCCGGAGATTGCTGCCCTGCGGCCCGGCCTCATGCCGGAATTTCCGGTCTATGCCTCCATCTTGACCGAAGAGCAGGAGGAAGCGACGGCCGGCATCGCCGATGCGATTGCCTTTGGCCCCGATGGGGCGCCTCAGGTGATCGTCGATTGGAAGAGCGACGTCGCTCCCGCGCCCGAGACGCTCGACCATTATCGCACTCAGGTGCGCGCCTATTTGGATATGACCCAAGCCGAACGCGGGCTGATCGTGCTGGTGACCTCCGGCGCAATCATCCCCGTCGGACGCGCTAACCCGGCCGTCGCAGTAGCCTGAAAGCGGGACGCGACGCCTATGTCATCTCTTGCCTGGATCGATTTCGATGAAGCCGAGCGCCAGCGCGCGCAGCGGATCATGGCTCTCTTTCAGGAGCGCGAAAGCCGCGACGAGCTGGGGTTGGGCGCCATCCGGGATTCGATCGCGGACCACCTTTTTCCGGGGACGAGCACGATCCAGACCCGCTTGCGGTATATGCTCTTCATCCCCTGGCTGTTCCGCACGCTGGAAGGTCGGGACGTTCCGGAAAGCCAGCTTCGCACCGAGGCGCGCGCTCTGGAAATTCGGCTAGCCGACGCGTTGAAGGCTGGCGGAGAGTCGAATGGCATCATCGGCCGCGACGCTGGTCCAAGGCTGCAACGGCTGCCCAGCTCTGTCTATTGGGCCGGGCTCGGCGCATGGGGCATCCGCCTTTTCCCCGGCTCAATCGATAGCCTTTTCGTCTCTCTTCGCGGCCTGAGGCGGCCGCGCGTCTCGTCGGACAGCGAGGACGCCGCGGCAGGTTCACGGGCGGCAGCTATCTGGAATCCAGCCTTGCCACAGGCGCCCAAGGACCTGCTCGACCGTGCTGCCTTCCGCCTGACGACGGACGAAGCGCAGTTCATCATCGATCGCCTGGTTGCGACCCAACCGGCGGCGCTGCTGACCATGCTGGCGCGCGACGGCATCGATGCGGAGTGCGACCATATCTGGACCCATCCACATCTGGCGTCCTTTCCAGCGGACGCGCGCCGCCTGGTCCGCCACGGCGAGATCTTCTCGCATGTGATGCATGGGGCGGCGCTCCTCTACAATCTCGCGCTCAGCGAATTGCGTGGTCGTGACGACTGGGCCGAGGATTATCGCGAGCGCATCGCGGCCTGGGCAGCCGAGCTGGATCTTTCTGTCGTTCGCAACTGGTCCCTCGACGATTTCTGGGACGCCGTCGAACATCCCGCCCACAGCATTCGGCCCGCAGCCAAGCGCTTCGTGACGCAGTGGCTCGAACTCGTGATCGATGGCACCACGCAGATCGCTTCCACGCCTGCGGCGCGACAGCTCGTTGAAGAGCGGGAACGCCGATTGAAAACCAGTCAATCGCGCTACGCCAATCACGCCGTTCGCGATCGCTGGACCGGCGCCTCCGGCGTCGACCGCCTCAACTTTCGCTGGAACCAAGCGAGATCGCATTTGAGGGACCTGGCCCATGCTGAATAGGCGCAGCCTCGATCCCGAACAGCGCACCCTCTACGGCGCCAACCTCCAGCCTCCGGCCGGGTACGTCTTCGACGCCGCCGTCGCCACCACGTTCTCGCTCGACTTCGAGACGGCACTCGCGGTGCCAGTCAGCCTGGCGCTGTTTGCCGCCGAGAACCGCGAGGACATTCTCACTCATCCCTTGGCGCTACTCGAAGGAGCCGAGCGCATCGCCGGCCGTCTCCTTGTCTTCACCGATGCCGGGCACATCCAGGCGCATACGCGACCGCATTCTCGCCTGTGCTCGCTGCTGGAACGTATCATCGTGGAGGTCGCGGCGCCCAGCGGGGGCGCTTTCCATCCCAAGATATGGGCGCTTCGCTTCAAGCCGGTACGCTCTGACGAACCGACTCGACTTCGTTTGCTGGTGCTGTCGCGCAATCTCACCCGCGATCGCTCGTGGGACATCGCGTTGACGCTTGACGGCGTGGTCGCGCGAAAGCCGCAGGCCCTCAATCGACCTTTGGCCGATCTCATACGCCGCCTGCCGGACTTTGCGACCGCCGGCCTGCCCGAGGGAGCTCGCGACCTCACCGAAGAAATTGCCGAGGACCTGCGCCGCACCGATTGGAGCTTGCCCGAGCCCTTTCAAAGCCTCGCGTTCGCTGTGAATGGTCTGGGCGGCAAGCAATGGCGTCCGGAGCCCTGCGCCCGGCTCGGCGTGATCTCGCCGTTCTGCGACGACACGGCGCTGTCGATGCTCGCAGATCTCGCCGGCGCGGAGAAACCCGTCCTGATCGGCAGGTCGGATGAACTCGCGCTGGTCCCTGCTGCAACGCTCGGCCGTTTCGCCCGGGTGGCGGTGATGGACGAGATGGCCGCCACAGAGGATGGCGAGGAAGTGGACGCCACCGCTCTCCAGGGGTTGCACGCCAAGGCCTTCATCACGGAGATGGGCTGGGACACAACGATCACAGTCGGATCCGGTAACGCCACCCGCCCCGCTCTTTTCTCGGGAAGCAATGTCGAGGTCTTCGCCACATTGACCGGCAAGCGCTCACGTGTTGGCAGCATCGATGAGATTCTGGGAGAAAAGGGGTTTGGTCGGCTCACACGTCCCTTCGTGCCGAACGAACTGGTCGCCGTCGATTCAGCCGTACGAGCAGCCGAGGCACGGTTGGATGCCGCTCGCCGAGACATTTGTCGCAGCGGCTTGAAGCTTCGTTGCGAGCGCACCCAATCGGCCGATGACGACGGTCTGCTTTGGCGCGTCTGGGTGATCCCCTCCACACCGCTGCCGCTCGCCGGCATCGGCGGCCTGCGCGTATGGCCCATCACGCGCGGCGAAGGCCATGGCCAGGATGCTCTTGAAAAGCTGCGCCTGGGCCAGCCCGTTGATCTCGGCGCGATGCCGCTGATCGATCTTACACGCTTCCTCGCTTTCCATCTGCTCGACAGGGATGGCGAAGTCTCCATTCTGTTCAGCACCGGCCTCCTAATGGAAGGCCTTCCCTTGGAACGGCACGCCGCCATCCTGCGCTGGGTGATCGACAGCAAGGATGCCTTCTTCCGCTATTTGCGGCTTCTGCTCTCCGAACTTGGCGATCCGTTCGCCGCCGCGCTCGCCGCGCAAGAGGGCTCCGGCCACGGCGCGTGGCGCATGGCCGCCGATGACGCGCCGCTCCTTGAGGAGATGGTGCGCGCCTTCTGCCGTGGCGGAGATCAGCTTCGCGCCATCGAACGGCTGATCACCCGACTGGAAACCGTCGAGCCGGGCGAAGCCGACCCCATCCCGGCCGAGTTCCGCACCCTCTGGGAGACATTCCGCGTCGCGCTCAAAGCTCAGGGGGATGCGCATGTCCAATGAACGGTTCCGCGCCGCGCCTGCCTTGGCGCCCCTTAAGGCATTCCAGCGCCGCACCGTCGATTATGTTTTCGACCGGCTCTACGGCCCGGATGATCCTGTCCACCAGTTCCTGGTCGCCGACGAGGTGGGGCTCGGCAAAACCATGGTCGCCCGCGGCGTCATCGCCCAGATGATCGAGCATCTGTGGGACAGCGTCGAGCGGATCGACATCCTCTACATCTGCTCGAATCAGGCGATCGCGGCACAAAACCTAAACCGGCTGAACGTCCTCGGCCGGCGGGAACTGGCCCTGCCGACCCGGATGACGCTGATACCGCTACAACTGCGGGACCAGGAGGGACTCGACGCCAACAAAGTCAACTTCATCAGCCTCACTCCCGGCACCACATTCGATCTCCGATCGGCGACCGGCGTAACGCAAGAACGCGCGCTGTTGCTGCACCTGCTGAAGGATCTCGTCTCGCATCCGCGCGGCCTCCACAATCTGTTGCAGGTGACCGCCGGCGTTGACGGCTGGAACTGGGCCGTCGGCAGCATGGATCTACGCGGCGTCGACACGCGCATCATCGAACGCTTCCGCCGCGATGTGCAGGCAGATCGCGATCTCTTCCAGGAGTTGGAGCGCGTTTGTGAGATGTTCCCGCGTCGGCGGGACACATATCCGTGGGAAATGACCCAACCCCGCAACAGCTTGGTAGCAAGGTTGCGCGCGAAGCTGTCCCACGCCTGCGTGGATGCGCTTCAGCCTGATCTGATCATCATGGACGAGTTTCAGCGCTTCCGCGACCTACTGCACGGCGACAGCGACGCCGCGATCCTGGCGCGCGAACTGTTCGACTATTCCGGCTGCGACGGTCACGCCGCCAGAACCCTGCTCCTGTCCGCGACGCCCTATCGCATGCTGACCCTTGCCGGTGACGAGCCCGACGAAGGCGATCACTATCAGGACTTCCTGGAGACGTTGAGTTTTCTCTACGGCCGCGACAGGGGGCCGGAGGTAGCCACGACGCTGGCCCGCGAGATGCGCGCCTTCCGCGGGTTCCTGCACGGCTTGCCCGCGTCACATGCCGCCGCGGTCGAGGCGCGCAAGACGGTCGAGCAACGTCTGCGCCGGGTAATTGCGCGCACCGAACGCGTCGCCAGCACCGTCGAGCGCGATTCCATGGTGGGCGAGCCGCCCGTGGCCGTCTCGGTGGCGCCGGCCGATCTCGCGCAGGCGGCCGCGGTCTCGAATGTGGCGCGTGCGCTCGATGCCCCCGAGATCATCGAGTATTGGAAATCAGCGCCTTATCTACTCAACTTCATGCGACACTACAGCTTGAAGCGCCTGCTGGAAGAGCGAACGAATAAGCCATCCGCAGCGCTTCGCGACGCGATTCTGGCGGCGCGGCCAGCCATGCTCGATCACGACGCGCTCGACGCCTACGCTCCGCTCGATCCGGCCAATGGTCGCATGCGTGCGATCATGGATGACATATTCGGCGCTGGCCTTGAACAGAACCTCTGGATCCCAGCGGCCATGCCCTACTATGGCGCCCAGAGATCGGAGCCGCCGCTGACCAAGGCGCTCATCTTCTCCTCCTGGTCCATGGTGCCCGACGCCATCGCTGCGCTCCTGTCCTATGAGGCAGAACGGCGCATGGGCGTTGGCGAATCTGGCCGGCGCTATTTCGAGCATCATCGCCTGCGGCCGTTGCAGTTTCGGCAGGACCAGGGTCGACTGGCCGGACTGAGGGCGCTCCTGCTGATCTATCCGTCCCCCAAATTGGCCGAGATCGCCGATCCACTCTCGGTCTTCGCCGAGCAGAACGAAAGGCTGTCGGAGGAAGCGATGCGCGCGGCCATTGCCGACCGCCTCGAGCCGGCGCTCGACGCACTCAGACAAGTCGCCGCGCAGGATGGCGGGACTGCCGTTGCCGAATGGGCCGCCCCTGCCGTGATTGACGATCTGCTGGGCTCGCGTGCTGGCGCTTGGCTCTCGGCGCCGGGAGGCATGGCCGCCTTGGCCAGCGAGGAGGGATTTCGCGAGCACGTCGCCGAATTGAGCAGCGCCGCGAAGCAGCGTGACTTCGGCGCTCTCCCTGACGATCTTCGCGACCTGCTCGTTGACGTGGCGCTGGGGAGTCCGGCGGTGTGCGCGCTGCGCGCTCTGCGCAGGATCGCGCCGGAACTTGCTTGGGACGATCCACATTTGCTCAGCGCCGCTGCTGAGGTCGCCTGGGCGTTCCGCACGCTGTTCAACCAGCACGACGCCATCGCCCTCCTCCGGCGAGGCGCCGAAGATCGCTACTGGCATCGCGTTCTGACCTATGGCGTCGACCAGAACCTTCAAGCCGTGCTGGATGAATACGCGCACTATCTCGTCGATGCAGAAGGCTTGGGTGCCCAGCCGCCAGCAGAACGGGCGGCAGGCGTCGCCCGCGCGATGGCTGCGGCCTTGTCCATCCGCCCCTCGCAGATCGACGTCGATGACATCCACCTTGAAGGCGACGCCCTCACGATCGGGAAATTCCAGATGCGCGGCCGTTTCGCGATGCGCCTCGCCGACTACCGGGACGAGGAAGGCGCCGTTGCGCGCCTCGGCGGCGTCAGGGACGCGTTCAATTCGCCGTTCCGGCCCTTCGTCCTCGCCACCACCTCCATTGGCCAGGAGGGGCTGGACTTCCACCCGTATTGCTACCGCGTGTACCACTGGAATCTTCCCGGCAATCCGGTCGACCTGGAACAGCGCGAAGGGCGTGTTCACCGCTTCAAGGGACACGCCGTGCGCCTCAATCTCGCGGAGCGCCAGGCTTCCGCAATCCGAGGCAATGGCCATGCGCCGGATGACCCCTGGAAGCACATGTTCGAGCAGGCCAGAGCCGAAACCGCCGTCGACACTGACCTCATCCCCTATTGGATCTATGAAGGCTCCGTTCGCGTCGAACGGCGTGTGCCCTTGCTCCCCTTCAGCCGCGAAGTGACGCGCCTGGCGTGGCTCAAACGCAGTCTCACTGTCTATCGCCTAGCCTTCGGCCAACCCCGGCAGGACGATCTGCTGGACTATCTCCAGACACTGGCGGGAGCCGGGATGGACGTCGCCGATCTGGCCGACCTGCAAATCCGTTTGGAACCTCCGGCGTAGCCCGTTTGATGAGCGCTCCATCTTCCTCTCGATCGGCTACCGCTGCATCGCAGGACGGGCCTCGAAAAGCGCTCTTCATCAGTCACACCGCGCCACACTCGATGCCATCCGAGACGCATGCCGGGTCTATATCACGGGTCCGCTCTACGAGCTTCTCGGCGCGCAGGTCGCGGACGCCACCGATGGCGCCGGCCGGGTTGAGATCAACGAACCCAATCCCGACGGTCAGACGTTGCCCCTCTCATCCGTCCGCGAGGTCGAGCGGATCGCGAATGGAGTGCCTGCCACGTAAAGCGCGACTACGCCCGGGGCGAAACCACCCGATCCGAAGGCGGACAACCTAAGTTAAGTCCGGGCCTTCTTCCAGGGTTCGCTGTGCTTCATACCGAGCATGGCGTCGAACGCCGCCAACTTGGCCTCATCGGGCGACCCATAAGGCAGCTTTGAAGTCCGCTGATAACCGCTGGGTCGATGCTCGACTCGGCCGCCCCAGATTGATCCCTTGCGATAGATGACGACATTGAAGCCATCGCTGGTATTGAGAAATTCATTTCCTGCCGCAGAAATGCGCCATGCTCGCTGTAGCCAGCGTACACGACGACCACGATCGTTCTTGTACTCGGCTTCGCGCTTGCGAGCGCCGACGAGATCTTCCTCCATATGGCCGGCACAGACGCAGCCAACGCGCAGGATCTCGTCGTAAGCGGGATGCTCCATCGCATGGACGAAGCGGACTTGCCGCGCCTCGCACATCTCACAGAGATGGTCTTGCTCGTCGCGTTCCTCGATGTCGACGCAACGCCAGCCCTTGTGCGGGACACCCGGCTGATTCCATTTTCCGGTTCCGGTTGTTTCGTCCGAATCCGAGCTGACCATGTCAGCGCGCCTGGAACGTCAAGTCGCGCACCGGAATGTATGCGCGGTTCGTTTCTGCGGCGCGACGCGCCTTTTCCTCGAGAACCTCGATAAGCGAAACCCGCCTCGACAGCACCTCGTAAAGGTCGAGCCCGTCGATACAGATGAGGTTCGTCTGCCGGCCGCGGCTGAATGCTTCCAAGCCCTCCTGGGTGAAGCCTGAATTGCTGACAAAAAGGCCGCGCGCCCATGCTGCCTTGCCAGCAACCTTTCCGGAAAACGCCATGAGATCAGCAAAGCCGATCTGCGGCCCATGCCACTTGGCTTCGACCAGATATGTTTCGGTGTGGAGCCGAAAGCTCCCGTCGATCTGCTCGCCCACGATGCGGAACGAGCCGCGCGGCGCGAGGTCGAACGCAGCGAACACGTCCGTGAGGAACCCCTCAAAGCGCAATCCGCGTTCCTGCGGACGCAATCCGCTCACTTCCATCAGCCGAGTAACGAGTGCCTGCGCCGATGCCTCCGGCAAGATAACCTTGGAAGATGCGGGAGCCGCCTTCGCTGGCTCCCCAAAGCTCTTCAGGAAGGCCGGATCGAGCAGATCCGGGATCTTGAACGAAACGCCCGGAAGGGCTGCGTTCAACCGATCGATCTCGTCGCGGGTCAGAGGATTGCCCTTGCCGCGCCGCCACGTCATCGACTGGTGGACGATCGCGATGATCAATGCCGTGAAACGGTCCCGGCGGCGATCAAGGGTCAACTTCAGAAGTTCCACGATCGCCGGCCGTTTGCTTCCGCCCGTCCAGAATTCCCCGACTCCGGCTTGAGTGGCGGCTAGCGGAAAGGCCGTCTTGTTGTTGCCGCTACCGGGCAAGAACTCGTAAAGCAGGTCGGCGATAGTCTCTACAGCTTGTGCCTCCGCCAACGACAACATCGCTTAGTCCTTCGACGAAACGAGTGTAAGCGACGGCCGTGACCGGCCTCCTTCGCTTCGGCGCGCAATGCCATCCAGACTTGTTAACGCCAGGCCGAACACCAACTCGTCGACATCGGTTGGATGGACCCGCAGCGCCTCGGCGATCTCCTCCTTGCTGACCCCCTCCGCCCGCAGCGCCGAGAACACCTTTTGCAGCACTTGCGAGACTTCGCGCGGTCCCCCATCAGGCTCCTTCTTGCGATATCCACGCGACGAGATCTCAATATAGAGCTTTCGATAATGCCATTCCGAAAGGAGATCGAGCTTGTGGAGTCGGTACGTCATCGCGGCGAGTGAGACGCCCCACGCCTTCTTCAGTCGCATTAGATTGTCGATGGTGGCGAATCTCGGCGCATTCGCCCGCACGCTCGCCGGTGGCATCAGCAATGCCGAGGCAAAGGCGTTCGCATCCTGCTCCGCCTCCTGACCGTTGGGGGCGGCATGTCGGTGTAGAACCAGGTGGCCCAACTCGTGGGCCGCATCGAAGCGCCCATGTTCGGCGGATTTGAGCGTGTTGAGAAAGACGAAGGGGCGATCGCGCCGCCACATCGAAAAGGCATCGACCTCGACCGCGTCGATCGCGAGCGAATAGACGCGCACCCCCTTTGACTCCAGCAAATGCACCATGTTCTTGATCGGAAGTTCGCCCAGTCCCCAAGCCTGACGAACAGCAGCAGCTGCGCTCTCGGGATTAGCGTCCCGACCAAGATCGGGAAGATCGGGGGGCGGCAGGTCAAAGCGTGCCTCGATCCATTCGTTGAGCAGCATAGCGACGGCGCCGCTACCAAGGGCTGTATCTCGCTGGCGCGCGGTCATCTTGGACAAGGATCGGAAGCTGGCCGTGTCGATCGCTGGCTCTTCGATATCGTCGCCGAAGAAGAACTCCTGCGGAAACTTCAGGGTGCGCGCGATGACACTTAGACGATCAGGCTCCGGATTGAACTCACCGGTCTCGTAAGCCGACACCGAGCGCAACTCGACACCGATGCTCGCCGCCAGACGCGTTTTGGTAAGTCCGCGCCGGCGGCGTGCCCACGTCAGGCGAGTCGGGTTGAAGACGTCAATGCCACTCATGCTTTCCGCTTCACGTCGATATCGAGATCCGGACCCACCGGCGCCACGATTTCGGTCTCGGAATCATCTAGCGGAACGGACGGCAACATGATCCGCTCCTGCCAGCGGGTGATGCGACCATCGGGCGAAATCTGGGAGGGCAACGATAGCTCACAGCGGACTTCGTTCCCGGCGCGGTGAAGCAGCAGGAACCAGGTCAACGGTCCCTCATCGCCACGCACATGGGGCATATCCGGAACCGGCAAATCCAATTCGAGCTGCACCTGATTGACCGAGATCGCGTCGGCGGTGCTGACGCCCTTCGGCGCCTTGTTGCTCACATTCGCAGTCGGTAGCCCAGTCCCAGCGTCGCCCGTCGCGACATTGATCGCCACCAAGCCGTTCGGATGGAGGACAAGGGCATAGTTCTTTTCATCGGAGCGGGTCCAGCCGATTGGCAATAGCCCTTCACGCAAGGCCGCCACCGCCTCCATCCAGGCGGCAATTCCGATGCCGAATGGCGGGTGATTGGCGGTGAAACTGATCCAAGACAAATACCAACGCCGTGCCGCATGCAGCAGGGGCTCTTCGGTCAGACCCATGGCGGCCAGCCGGGCGCTCACCTCGTCGGGTTCAGAATAAATGGGCAAGGTCGCAGGCATCGAATCCTCCAGAAGGGCAGGTTCCGGTTTTTCTGCCTCAAATGAGGGAGAAAAACAAGAACCTTAGATGGCGGTCAACCAATCTGGCAGGGCCTGCAGGGTTGGGACGTCGCCCTTCGGGCCGGGCTGTCGGCAGTGCTGAAGCCCCGGCAAGCGGGTCTTCCCCCTTCCGGGCTTCCATCCCTGACGTAGGGAGCTGGAAGGTTGTGTTCCTGTAGATGCAATTCTGCGCTTTTGGCCCAGATCGGGCGAAAGTGAGAGTGTGGACCGGGGTTGCCGTGACGGGTCGAGGGTCGGGAGAGAGGCTCCCGGCGCCCGTCGCGGAGATCCGCGATGTCCAGACATGACCGCAGCGCTCGTTCCCGCTCAGACCGGGCGAACCTCTATGATGAAATCACTGGCAAGATTATCGCCGAACTGGAAGCTGGCCGCGTACCCTGGGTCCAGCCTTGGGGCACTGCAGCGGCGAAGGCGCCACTCGCGATGCCGAGGAACGCGGCCACCGGCCGAGGCTATTCCGGAATCAATGTGCTGATCCTGTGGGGCGCCGTGATCGAGCATGGCTTTCCCGGCCAAAGCTGGCTCACCTTCAGGCAGGCGCTCAGCCTTGGCGGCAATGTCCGCAAAGGCGAGCGCGGCACCACTGTCGTCTACGCCGATCGCTTCATTCCTGACGACGAGAAGAAGCGAGCCCGCGAAGCCGGTGAGGAAGCCCAAGCGATCCCCTTCCTGAAGCGCTTCACGGTGTTCAACACATCGCAGTGCGACGGACTCCCCGACGACGTCGCCGTCATTGCGCCGCCACCGCCGCCGGGCCTGATCGAACCGCGGGTCGAGGCGCTAATCGAGGCCACAGGCATCGATTTCCGGATCGGCGGCAACCGGGCCTTCTACATGCCGGCGCTCGACTATGTGCAGGTGCCGCCGCCGCAGGCCTATTTCGAGCCGATCAACTGGCATCGGACGGCCCTGCATGAACTCGGACACGCCAGCGGCCACCAAACCCGCCTCAACCGAGACCTGACCGGCTCCTTCGGCTCGAAGAAATACGCATTCGAGGAGTTGGTCGCGGAGATAAATTCAGCTTTCTGCTGCGCCTCGCTCGGTATCGTGCCGACCGTGCGCCATGCCGATTACATCGGCTCTTGGCTCGATGTGCTGCGCGAAGACAACCGCGCGATCGTGCGCGCCGCCTCCCAGGCGACCAAGGCCGCCGACTACCTTCTAGACTTCCTCCCCGAGGACGAACGGCCCGTGCTGGCACCGGCTCATACCGATGAGCGGGAGGCCGCATAATGGGAACGCGCCCCCACGGTGAGCATCTGCTCAAGAATGCCGCCGGCTTCCTCGCCGACGCGCGGCACCTCGCATCGGGTGATCGCCACTCCCACGAAATCCTTCTTCACCACATCTCGTGTGCGATCGAGCTGTCGCTGAAATCTTTCCTGCAATCCTGCGGCTGGAGCGATGAACGGTGCCGGGACGAAATCCGGCACGATCTGACCAAGGCGCTGGAGGCCGCTCGATGGCTTGGTTTCCATCCGAGCCACCCCGACCTGCCTTCGCTCGTCGCGATCCTGTCGCCCTATTATTGCCGCCACCGTCTTCGCGACCTCGCAGTGCACGAGTCGGCGCTCCTGTCACCGCAACAGGCGCTCAAGGCGACAGAGGAACTCTTGAGCGATGTTCGCGCCGCTTCTCCGAAAGGATCAAGGCTCGGCGAGCCTTCGTCGCCAAGCCCCTGAGAGGAAGAGGGGCGAGGGATTTTCGTGACGGGTTGGAGGCCGAGAGAGAGGCTTTCGGCCGCCCGTCGCGGAGTAAATCCCGATGGCTACTGCCGTTCAGAAGATCACCCTGTCGTCCTCGCGCGACATCCCCTTCAACAAGCTCGTGTTGAGCCAGTCGAACGTCCGGCGCGTCAAGGCCGGCGTCTCGATCGAGGAGCTGGCGGCCTCGATCGCCCGCCGCGGCCTCCTCCAGAGCCTCAACGTCCGCCCTGTCCTCAACGCCGAGGGCCAAGAGACCGGCATGTTCGAGGTTCCGGCTGGCGGCCGTCGTTACCGAGCATTGGAACTGCTGGTGAAGCACAAGCGCCTGGGCAAGACCGCTCCGGTGCCCTGCGTGGTGCGCGATCCATCGACCGCTATCCTCGCCGAAGAGGATTCGCTCGCCGAGAATATCGAGCGGGCGCCGCTGCATCCCCTCGACCAGTTCCGTGCGTTTCAGGACATGCGCCTGAAGGGCCAGTCCGAGGAGGACATCGCGGCGGCCTTCTTCATCCCCGTCAACGTCGTGAAGCAGCGCCTGCGTCTGGCCGCCGTCGCGCAGTCGCTCCTCGATGTCTATGCCGAGGACGGCATGACGCTGGAGCAGCTCATGGCCTTCACCGTCTCGGCCGACGAGGCCCGTCAGGTGCAGGTCTGGGAGTCGATCCGCAACTCCTGGTCCAAGGAGCCCTACCAGATCCGCCGCATGCTGACTGAAAGCAGCGTGCGGGCGTCCGACAAGCGGGCGATCTTCGTCGGGCTCGACGCCTATGAGGCCGCTGGCGGCAGCATCATGCGCGATCTGTTCCAGGCCGACGACGGCGGGTGGCTGCAGGACCCGACGCTGCTCGATCGCCTGGTTTCCGAGAAGCTGAAGATCATCGCCGACGATATCGCCGGCGAAGGCTGGAAATGGATCGAGGTCGATGTCAGCCATCCCTACGATGTCGCGCGCGGACTGCGCGAAATCGCCGGCACGCCGGTTGATCCGACCGACGAAGAGCGCGCGACGATCGAAGCCCTCAACGCCGAATACGCCAGGCTGGAAGCCGAGCATGAAGGCGCTGACGAACTGCCCGACGATGTGGACGAGCGGCTTGGCGAGATCGAGACGGCGCTGAACGCCTTCGACCAGCGGCCCGCCATCTATGATCCGGCCGACATCGCCCGGGCCGGCGTGTTCATCAGCATCGAGGCCGATGGCTCGCTCTCGATCGATCGCGGCTATGTGCGCCCGGAGGACGAAGCGCCCGTGACCATCGAAACCGATGGCGGTGACGCCAGCCAGGGCGCCGCGGGCTCCGATCCGGTGGCACCGTCGGTGCAGCGGGCCGTCATCACCATCGGCGGCCAGTCGGCCGAGACCGAGGATGACGAGGAGGAGACGATCAAGCCCTTGCCCGAACGGCTCGTGATGGAGCTGACCGCGCATCGCACGCTGGCACTGCGCGACGCGCTGGCGAACAATCCCCATGTCGCACTGACGGCATTGCTGCACAAGCTCGTCACCGACACCTTTCAGCGCAGCGCGACCACCGGCGGATGCCTGGAAGCCGGCATCCGGCACGTCTTCTTCCCCGTCCAGGCCGCCGATCTGAAGGACAGCGCGTCCGCCAAAGCCATCACCGAGCGGCAGGACGCGTGGAAGACTGACATTCCGCAGGAGGATCAGGCCCTGTGGGACTGGCTCGACACGCTTGACGAGGCCAGCCGTCTGGCTCTGCTCGCCCATTGCGTCAGCTATGGCGTCAACGCGCTCTTCGAGAAGGTCGACCGCTATGGTGGCGCCGGCGTCTCGCAGCACAGCCTCGAACGCCGCCTCGGCCAGGCCGACCGGCTGGCCCGCGCCGTCGGGCTGGACATGGTGCAAGTCGGCTGGACGCCCACCGTCGATAACTATCTCGGCCGTGTGACCAAGCCGCGCATTCTCGAAGCCGTGCGCGAGGGAGCCGGTGAGCGTGCCGCGCAGCTCATCGACCATCTGAAGAAAGGCGAGATGGCGAAGGAAGCCGAACGGCTGCTGACCGACAGCGGCTGGCTGCCCGAGCCATTGCGCCTCGCTGAGATCGAACCGGCCGCCGACACCGCGACCGAGGGCGACGGCGAGCCCGAGGCGCTTCCGGAGTTCCTCGCCGGCGATGACGAGGCATCGGCCGACAGCGACGACGACCCGGCGCACCTGGTCGCAGCCGAATGATCCGCGCGGCGGGGCGGCGGCGATCGCTGCCACTTCGCACGTGTCGATGAGTTAGAGCCCGGCCCCCTGCGCCACAGGGATCAGCCGGGCTCTTTCTTTTCGGAGCTGGCCATGAGATCGGCGGACGTTGGCTCCCTTATCCGACGGACAGTACGGTCGGTATCTACCAGACGGCCACTTCCCACTGGCCGTTGACGCGCGCGAAGCCGATCGGGCGGTTTTGGGGCGCTGCGTTGGGCCGCGTCGGATCCATCGTGAGTTGCGTCAGGCAGGTGACGCCGGGCCCGACGCCGCCCGGCGAGCAATCGCCGAGCTTCAGCGTCGCATTGGCGAGCGACGTCCCCGTGAAGAGCTTGTGACGCCGGACGGCTTCCGTCGCCTCCTGCTCGGTCGGCTGGGCGCCGCCCGCGACTGCCGCGACTGAGGTTGTGGGAGCGAGCACCGGTCGCAGGCCGAACCCCGCGCCAAATCCCACCGACAGCGCGACCACAACAACAATCCCGACTGCGCTTCCTCTCATCCTTCGCCTCCTTCCAACCGCGTTTCACAAAAAGGCGCGGTCAGGCCTGGGACCGAAGGGGATACGCGCCTTGAGATTGTCGGCGAAGTGTAGCCGCGGCGCCCGACAACCGAAACCCATCAACATGAACGGTCGCGCCGCGACGAGTGGTTTGTGCGGCGACGTTACGCGTTAAGCCCTTGGAGTCAAAGGGAGAGGTCGGCCGCGACGGGTTTGAGCCGGAGCGGTCGAGAGAGAGCGCCGGTCGGCTCGTTCCGTTCCCGCTCTCCCGAGGTTCCCCCTATGAATAATCTTTCCGTCACGGCCGCCCTCGCGGCCTCGCCGCTTCCGCTAAGCACCATCGACACCGGTCCGGCTCTCACCGCGGCCGCGGTTAATCTTCTCCCCCATCTCGAACGTGGTCAGCGCATCGGTGCCGCGATGCTGCGCGCGGCCATGGAGGAGGCCTTCGGTGCCTCCGATGCGTCAGGCGCCTGGGATTGGAAAACCGCCTATGACGCCGGCGAGGCGGCGACGGTGCTGTTTCTCCGCAAATTCGGAAAGGCGCTTTTCCGCAAAGCCGGCTCTCCGGCGGCCGCGCTGCCGATGCTGACGAAGATCGCCAGCCTTCTCCCCACCCACACCCGGCGCTCCGAGGAGAGCGAGGCGTTTCAGCAGTTCTCGACGCCGATTCTCCTCGGCCTCGCAGCCGCGACCGCGGCATCGATCACACCGGCCGACCGCGTGCTGGAACCTTCGGCCGGCACCGGCCTGCTCGCCATTCTCGCCGAACTCGCCGGCGGATCGCTAGCCTTGAACGAACTGGCCGAGACCCGCGCCGGTCTTCTCACCTACCTCTTTCCGTCCGTTCCCGTCACCCGCTTCGACGCCGCGCAGATCGACGATCATCTCGAGGCAGGCATCGTGCCGAGCATTGTGCTGATGAACCCGCCATTCTCGGTGATGGCGAACGTCTCCGGCCGCATGGCCGACGCTGCGTATCGCCATGTCGCCTCGGCCCTGGCGCGCTTGGCCGACGGCGGACGCCTCGTGGCGATCACCGGAGCGAGCTTCGCGCCCGATACCCCGGTATGGCGCGACACCTTCATGCGCCTTCAGCAGCGCGGGCGTGTCGTGTTCACCGCCGCGATCAGCGGCGCGGTCTATGCCAAGCACGGCACCACCATCGACACTCGATTGACCGTCATCGACAAGCTGCCGGCCGACGATCCGGCTGCGTTCCCGGCCTCGCCGGGTATCGCGCCCGACGTCGCCACGCTGCTCCGCTGGATCGGCGAGCATCTGCCCGCCCGGCTTCCGCTGGCGGCACCCCCCGTTGTGCCGGTCCGCTCGGCCGCTGTGCCACGGACGGGTCGAGGCTTTCCCTCGCGGGCTGCATGTTCCGTCCCCACCCCCGCGATCGGCGAGCCGGAAGGCATTGAGCTCGCCTACGAGACCGTCGATTGGATGCCCGCCGAGGGCGCGCGCCTGACCGATGCGATTTATGAGGAATACAGATTGCAGTCGATCCGCATTCCCGGCTCTCAGGCCCATCCGACGAAACTTGTGCAGTCCGCTGCGATGGCCTCGATCGCGCCGCCTGAGCCGTCCTATCGGCCGCGCTTGCCGGCGAAGCTCCTCACCGACGGTCTGCTCTCCGACGCCCAGCTCGAGACAGTGATTTATGCCGGCGAGGCCCACACCGACTATCTCGCCGGATCCTGGACCGTGGACGAGACCTTCGACCTCGTCTCGGCCGCGCGGGAGGATGCGCCGAACGCGGTCCGCTTCCGGCGCGGCTTCATGCTCGGCGACGGCACCGGCGCCGGCAAGGGCCGCCAGAGTGCCGGCATCATTCTCGACAATTGGATGCAAGGTCGCCGCAAGGCGGTCTGGATCTCGAAATCGGACAAGCTGATCGAGGATGCACAGCGCGATTGGTCGGCGCTTGGCATGGAGCGGCTGCTGGTCACGCCGCTTTCGCGTTTCCGCCAGGGAACGCCCATCCGGCTGGCGGAAGGCGTCCTATTCACCACCTATGCCACGCTACGCTCCGACGAGCGTGGAGAGAAGGTTTCGCGCGTCCGCCAGATCGTCGAATGGTTGGGCTCCGACTTCGACGGAGTGATCATTTTCGACGAGAGCCATGCCATGCAGAACGCCGCTGGCGGCAAAGGTGAACGCGGCGACCAGGCCGCCTCGCAGCAGGGACGCGCTGGGCTGCGCCTTCAGCATGCGCTCCCGAATGCCCGGGTCGTCTACGTCTCCGCCACCGGCGCGACCACGGTCCATAATCTGGCCTACGCGCAGCGTCTCGGCCTCTGGGGCGGCGAGGACTTTCCGTTCTCCACTCGCGTCGAGTTCGTCGAGGCGATCGAGGCCGGCGGTGTCGCGGCGATGGAGGTGCTGGCGCGCGACCTGCGGGCACTCGGCCTCTACACGGCCCGCTCGCTCTCCTATGACGGCGTCGAGTACGAGTTGGTCGAACACGCGCTGACGCCTGAGCAGACCCGCATCTATGACGCCTATGCCGGGGCGTTCTCCATCATCCACAACAACCTGTCGGCGGCGATGGAGGCAGCCAACATCACGGGCGACAAGGGCACGCTCAATGCGCAGGCCAAATCCGCCGCTCGATCGGCCTTCGAATCCGCCAAGCAGCGCTTCTTCGGTCATCTCCTGACCAGCATGAAGACGCCGACGCTGATCCGCTCCATCGAGCGCGACCTGGCGACGGGCCATGCAGCCGTCATCCAGATCGTTTCGACGGGCGAAGCGCTGATGGAGCGCCGCCTGGCTGAGATCCCGACCGACGAGTGGAATGATGTCCGCGTCGACATCACGCCGCGGGAATATGTGCTCGACTACCTGGCCCATTCCTTCCCGGTGCAGCTCTACGAGCCCTTCACCGATTCCGAGGGCAATCTGTCGTCACGCCCGGTCTATCGCGACGGTCAGCCGGTCGAGAGCCGCGAAGCCGTCGCTCGTCGCGATCGGTTGATCGAGCACCTGGCCGCGTTGCCGCCAGTTCCAGGCGCGCTCGACCAGATCGTTCAGCGTTTCGGCACGGACATCGTCGCCGAGGTCACCGGCCGCTCGCGCCGTATCGTCCGCAAGGGCGATCGGCTCGTCGTTGAGAGCCGCGCCGGATCGGCCAATCTCGCCGAGACCGCCGCCTTCATGGACGACGTGAAGCGGATCCTCGTCTTCTCCGACGCGGGCGGCACAGGTCGCAGCTACCACGCCGAGCTGTCCGCCCGAAATCGGCGGCTGCGCGTCCACTATCTGTTGGAGCCGGGTTGGAAGGCCGACGCCGCCATCCAGGGCCTCGGCCGGACCAATCGCACCAACCAGGCGCAGCCGCCGCTCTTTCGCCCCATCGCGACCGACGTGAAGGCCGAGAAGCGCTTCCTCTCCACCATCGCACGGCGTCTCGACACTTTGGGCGCCATCACGCGCGGCCAACGCCAGACCGGCGGCCAGGGCCTGTTTCGCCCCGAGGACAATTTGGAGAGCCACTATGCACGCGATGCGCTGCGTCAGCTCTACCTGTTGCTGGTGCGCGGCAAGGTCGAAGGCTGCTCGCTCCAGATATTCGAGGACGCGACCGGGCTTTCGCTGATGGATTCGAACGGCATCAAGGACGAGCTGCCGCCGATCACGACGTTCCTCAACCGCCTGCTCGCCCTGACGATCGAACTCCAAGGCATCCTCTTCACGGCGTTCGAGCAGCTCCTCAACGCCAAGATCGAGGGCGCCGTCGCCAGTGGCACCTACGACGTCGGATTGGAAACGCTGAGGGCGGAGAGCTTCGCCGTCACCGACCGAAACACGATCCACGTTCATCCGGGTACGGGTGCGGAAACCCGCCTGCTGACGATCACGCAGCGGATGCGCAACCGGCCGGTCACGCTCGACGAGGCGATTGACCTGCTGTCGGATCGCCGAGCGATGTTGCTGGTCAACGACCGCTCCGGCCGCGCCGCCGTTCAGGTGCCGGCATCTTCGCTGATGCTGGACGACGGCGAGATCGAGCGCCGCGTCCGGCTGATCCGGCCGATGGAGCAGCATCACGCCTCGCTGGCCATGATGGCGGAAAGCCACTGGGTCGAAGTCGACCGCGCCGCCTTTGCGTCCGCATGGACGACCGAGGTCGCCGATGTCCCGACTTTCTCCGAGAGCACCATCCATGTCGTCTCGGGCCTGTTGCTGCCGATCTGGAAGCGCCTGCCAAACGAGTCGACGCGGGTCTACCGGCTCCAGACCGACGATGGCGAGCGCATCATCGGCCGCAAGGTTTCGCCCGCGTGGGTCGCAGCCGCGCTGGCAACTGGGACCGGCACGCTGGCGCCGGATGACGCGCTCGCGGCCCTGATCGACGGCAAAACCATCCTCGAGCTCGCCGAGGGCCTTCAACTGCGCCGCGTCCGCATCATGGGCGCCAACCGCATCGAGCTCTCCGGCTTCACGGACACGATGCGCGAGCGCCTCAGCGCTTACGGCCTCTTCCATGAGATCATCTCCTGGAAGCTACGCATGTTCGTGCCGACGGATGCGAGCGGTTCGGCCGTGCTTTCGAAGGTCATGGAGCGCTATCCGATCCAGCGCATCGCCGAGCGGGACGCTGCGTAACATGGCCCGTCATGACGCATCCGAACTGGCGCAGCGTCTCGGCCGACAGGCCGAGGCCGTGTGTCGGCACTATCTCTCGGCGGGACATCGCGAGGGTCGCTACTGGCTGGTCGGCGACGTCCGCAACACGCCCGGCCGCTCGATGTTCGTCCGCCTGAGGGGCGCTGATTCCGGCAAGGGTGCGGCGGGCAAATGGACCGACGCCGCCACGGGCGAACATGGCGATCTCCTCGACGTCATCCGCGAGAGCTGCGGGCTGATTGATTTCAAGGACGTCGCCGATGAGGCCCGGACCTTCCTCAGCCTGCCGCATCCCGAGCCCGAGCCGGATCGCCAACGGCCGGCACCGGCACCCACCGGATCGTCGGAAGCCGCGCGACGGCTTTTCGCGATGTCCGAGCCGATTACGGGCACAGTCGTAGAGTCGTATCTACGGAAACGCGGCATCACGGCTTTGCACGGAACCGGATCGCTCCGCTTCCATCCGCGCTGCTACTACCGGCCGGACGAGCATTCGCCGACCGAGACGTGGCCAGCGATGATCGCGTCGGTCACCAACCTGGACGGCCGGATCACGGGCGCACATCGCACCTGGCTCAGTTCCGAGGGCAACGACAAGGCGGCAATCGAAACGCCGCGACGCGCGATGGGCGATCTCCTCGGTCATGCGGTCCGGTTCGGCATAGCGCACGATTGTTTAGCGGCCGGCGAAGGCATCGAGACAATCTTGTCGCTCCGCATGGCCATGCCGGATTTGGCCGTGATCGCCGCGCTCTCGGCCGCACACCTTGCAGCCATCCTGTTCCCGGCGACCCTTCGCAGGCTCTACATCGCCCGCGACGACGATCCGGCCGGTGACGGCGCACGCGATAGCCTAGTCGAGCGGGCGCAGGCGGCCGGTATCGAAACGATCGTGCTGTCGCCGGTGCTCGGAGACTTCAACGAGGATCTCCGCACGCTCGGCATTGGCAAGCTCCGCGCAGCGATCCGCCAGCAGATCGCCCCGGAGGACGCCACCCGTTTTCTCGCCGTGGCAGCATAGCCGTAACGGGCAAGCGCTGGGCAGCGGCAGCCGTCGCATTATCGCACGAGGCTGCATCCCATTGCGCCGGAGAGGACCACGACCCGGCCTTCGAGAGGGCGATCGGCCGTCAAACGGACCGGACCGGCAATGGCTGCGCCCGGCTATTTTCCGGCGCGGCCTGCGGCCTCTTTCCATCGCGAAGCAAAATAGCCGGCCTTCGCCATCCTCCGCTGCCGCTTCGGCCCTGCGCTTGCGCTCCGGGTGCTGGTCCGGACCGCCCGACGGCTTTCGTCGCCAGAAGGCCGCGAGGGTCGCGGTCAAACCGACGAAGGAGCATCCCATGGCGAACGAGTACGACGACGGCTTCGAGCCTCACCACGACTCATCCCCCACCGACCACGTCCTTATCGAACTCCAGCTTTACGGATACCGCCCGTTCCAGGACGAACCCGATCCCAGGCCGCTCCCAGAGGGGAACATCGTTGCCGGGGCCATCGCCGACATCTTCGACGCCTTGATCGCCACCCTCGGCAACACCCGCCTTGAGCCCGACCTCGACGATCTCCTCTGGTCGACCGTCAACGTCTTCCACCGCGCCGCCGAGCGGATCGCCCGCGATCTCGACGACAACGAGCAGGCACAGCGCCGCAGCCAGCGCGAACAGGACGGCACCGAGGTCAAATCCGTCGAACTCGAGCGCCTCATCGCGGAAGGCAGGACGCTGGTCGAGCGGCAGGATGCGTTCGAGCTGATGCGCGACCAGGCCGGCGAGCACTACGAGCGTCATGCCGGCAAGCCCTGGCTCCCGCGCAACGGGTCGAAGGTCAACCACCGCAATCTCACCTCGGCGATGATCGACAGCCGCGATTTCCTCGCCGCCCGCAGGCGCGCGGAGCAGGAAATGCTCCTGCCTCCCGGTCCAAAGATCGCCTTCACCGGCGGCCTCGAATTCAACGACCACCGACTGATCTGGACTAAGCTCGACCAGGTCCACGCCAAGCACCCGGACATGGTGCTGATGCACGGCAAGTCGCCGAAGGGCGCCGAGAAGATCGCCTCCCGCTGGGCCGACCACCGGCGCGTGCCGCAGATCGGTTTCGCGCCCGACTGGACGAAGCACGGCCGCGCCGCGCCCTTCAAGCGCAACGATCAAATGCTCGAGGTGCTGCCGATCGGCGTCGTGGTATTCCCAGGCACCGGCATTCAGGACAACCTCGCCGACAAGGCGAAGAAGCTTGGCATTCCGGTCTGGAAATTCGGTGGCGCATGAGCGCCACCTTTCCGGTGCAATGTGCCTACCGGCTCATCCGTAAGGCCGACAAGTGAACATGCTAGCTGAGGTAGATTATGCGAAGGGCGGGGCGTTCAGCCGTCCCTGACCGAGGACAATGACTGTGCAATGGTTCTGCGCGCGCGTGATGCCGTTATAAAGCAACCTACGCAAATGCTCCGCGCTGCCTGTGACAGTGTGTGGCCAGAGCACGATAACATTTGGAAACTCCCGGTTCTTGGCGCGCTGGATCGTCATGGCGAGATGGCTGCGCTGTTGCCGGAAACCCAGACGCGAGCGAGTACGCACGGCCTCCCGCACAAGCTCTTTGACTTGCGCTTCGGTGAAAGAAGCTTGCCCGTGCGCGCGGCGCAAACGGTCCATGCGGCTGATGGCCTGCGCGATGGGCGCGTGTCCGGTCAAGGGCGTTAGAAGCGCGCGGAGGTCGGCGCAGGACGCCGTTTCCGGCAGGACGATATCGGCCAGCAAGGCGTCGGCTTCCTCGTTGTCGTGTCGGTCCCATGTGTGCGGATACGGCCCGAAGGTCGCGCCGTTCTTGCGCGTATGCTGCTTGGTTTGAAGGGTGTTGAGCGCGGCGCGGATAATGGCGTTGCTGGCGTCCGGCGTGAGAATAACGACCGGGCCTTGCCGCTGCGCGATGTCGTTGGCGATAGCCCACGTCAGAAGCGCGTGGTTGGCATTCGTGGCGGGCGCATCCAGAAGACGGAAGCCTACGCCGTTCCATGTCGTCCGGTTGTTGAACGTGCTGCCTGTCAGAACAGTTTTCACGTCCCGTCCTTCGCGCACGGCCAGCGCGGTGGCGAGAAGGCCCTGCTGTGTCGTGCGCCGCACCAGTGTAAGGCGGTGCGTCTGGCCCGCGCCTTCAAGCCAGCCCATGAGGGGCGCGGTGTCGCGCCCGTTGTGAAGGCACTGGAAAGCGTCCGCCGCCGCGACGATCCGGCAAGACGGCGAAAGCCCCTGAAGAACGCGCATCCGGTGTTCGTCGAGGTCTTGCGCCTCATCGACCAAGATCAGCGGAAAACTCCGCGCCACCCATTTCTGAACAGCTTCGTTTTCCAGAAGGCCAGCCGCCAGAGCGCACGGCCCGTCAAATTCGCTCAGCGCGTCGGCCTGTTGCTGCATCGCTGGCGTAATCAGGCTCCTGCGCCGCGCGGCCAGCGTCCGGGCGAACACATCGAAGGTCTGACAATCGAAGCGCCGGCGGAAGGCCGGGTTCTCGCCAAGGCGCGCATCCAGACGGCGGCGCGCGCCGTTCATGAAGGTGAGCGCCAAGAGCTTGTGGCCGTCGCCCAAAACGCCGTCCTGAACGATCTCCCCTGCGCGGCCCACGAGATTGTGAGTCTTGCCCGTGCCCGCCGCGCCTTCGAAGAAATCGAACGTCATGCAGGCACAAACCGGAAGACGTGCATGTCGGCGGTCGAGTCCGCTGCCATGCGCGTGAAAAGCGGGGTGTTGGCGTTCGCAGGATCGCGCAGCACGGCGCACAAGGCGTTGAGCAACTGTGCGGCGCGCGTCCGGCAGGCCGCACTGGCCATGAGGGTGACCGCGGCGCTCTCATGGGTCGGCGCGTAGGATTTCTGCGTGAGCAAATGCGCGGTGAGCGCCGGGCGGTCGGCAAATGCTGTCCCCAGGGCAGTTCCAAGCGCGGCCAGCATCGCGGTTTCGTCCGCGCCCGCGATCCATGAAACCACATGCTCCATCGCCCAGCCCTGCGGCCAGAACACGACAGAGCGCGGCGGCGGATTGCTGGCCTTCACCGCATCGAAATAGCCGCGCCCATCATTGTCCCCGTCCACGAGGATGCAGGGCCGCGCGTGAACGGCGCTAACCAGCGCGAACGTGTCGGCAATCTTCGCGTCGATGGTCGGCACGACTCCAACGAACGTGGAAAGAAGCGCCGAGCCGTCTCCGGCATCCTGCCAGCCCTGATGCAGTTCGAGGGCGGTTTGCAGCGCCTCAAGCCATGCCACGTCCGAAACCCCTTCGGGGATCAGGACGCATTCATGCATGAGCGCAGCCACGAGTTTTTGCCGCCACGCAAAGAGAAGATGCTGCTGGTGGTTGGTCGGCTGCGCGGGCACCGGGTCCATGAGCGGCTTGGCGCTCAGGACACCCGCGCGCGTTTCGATAAAGAGCGTGTCGGGCGCAGGAAACATCGCGGCCACGATGGGCGAATGCGTCGTGACAACCGTCTGGTCGCACAGCGCATTGAGGCGGTTGACCAGCCGCTTTTGCTGCGAGGGCTGGATATGCAGTTCTGGTTCCTCGACGGCCAGCACAAAGGACTGGCCCGTTTCCGCGCGCGCCTTCCCGAACTGCATGAGCAATAGAAGGCTTTGCAAAGAGACAAGGCCCGTGCCCTGCCGCAGCGAGGGAAGGGTCGGCCCCGTGCCTTGCACGAAGTGCGGCACGACGCTTTCGAGAACGGAATCGCTGTCGGTTGCGGTCAGGCGCAGCTGAAGTCTGGGCGTGCTGGCCATGAGCGCGCGCAGCTCGTCATTGGCCGCGCTCACGATCTCGGAAAGTCCCGGCTGGTCTTCGAGCCGCGCACCCTCCGGTGGGGCCCAGAGCCGCGCCCGCTCGGCGCGCACGGCCTGCGCGGGCATGTCCCCGCGCGTTGCCACCACGCGACGGAACAGCTCCGAGGAAAAGGAAATCCAGCGGTCCCATGTGCGTGAGGCCGGGACCAGAAAGAATCCCAACTCCTGTAGCGCCTTGATATGGATAGTGCGTAGATGCGCATCCTCGGCGAACGGATCGCCCAGCGTGCCTTCGTCGTCCACGAAGAAGCGGATCGTTTCTGCCTCCAGCTCGTCCAGATCGAACCGCGCGGCAAAGCCAATCTGCACGGCCAGGTCCGTATGCTGCGCGTCTGGCGCGGCGCTCAGGGTCTTGGCGCTCGGAGCGAACCACTTCTCAACACCGCGCTCAGCGCTGAACCACGAGGGATGGTGATGCGGGTCGTTGGGCGTGAAGCCCGTGACGGTCGCGATGCACAGGATGCGCGCGGTTTCATCTGGAGCGCTACCGTGAAAATCATGCTCGGTCAGGCGGCGCACCAGCCGGTCGCGCCCGAAAAGCAGCGCCAGCGCCTCGATCACAGTGGTCTTGCCGCTGTTGTTCGGCCCCACAAGAACAGCGTGGTGGCCCAGCGCAATGTCCGCCGAACGCACGCCTCGAAAGCCGGAGATTTTCAGGCGGACGACTTGCATCCCAGCACTTCCGACATTCAGATCCCCTTCTTGCGCTATCGCGCCCTCTTCTTCCGAACTATGCAGGCAAGCTACAGCAGACGCTTGCCGGCGATTCTTCGCTCAGGAACTGTAAAATTACGAGTAGAATTTCTGAATATCGACCTGCTGAATTAGTGGCGATGTTTAACCAGTTCGCTTCTTTCTGATAGGTCAAACACCCTGCCTGAAGCCTGCTGCGCGGCAGAGGTGGTGGTCGCCGTGACGGCTCGTCCTAATCGCGTTTAGGTTTCGATGTTCCGGCCTCCGCTTCTGCGACGCACCACCCCCCGCTTCCTTGCGCTGATCCTTGGTCCGGCCGAGGGCCTGGCGCCATCAACCCGTAAAGGGTCCGCTACGCGAGCGTGCGGCCTTGAGGCTTCGCCCCTGCGGTGATTGCGGCCCTTGGCCGGACACATCGGGCGCCTGTCGCGGGGGATGGTCCCCCGCCTCCACAACAGGAGCCGGATCGATGTCCCTCAACGATGCCCACGCCTTCGCCTTCAGCCTCGCCACCACGCTCATGGTCGCGATCGTGATCTTCAAAGCCGGCGACGGCACGGTGAGCGTCATGCCTGCCTCCGAATACGACGGAGATGCCTTGGCGATCATCCGCGAAGTCGATCCATTCGCCCCTTGAGGGCGACGGTCCGCTCGGCCGAGCGGAAATCCGGACGGATTTCCGCTGCCGTCATCACTCAACTTCGGCTATACTGATACCTGCGCCGTGGTGGTGGTGGAAGGCGCGACCGTAGACCTTCATCTTACGGAGCACACCACCATGGTACTCGGCATTCTCTTGAGCATCACAGCCATCGGCGTCGTCTGCTGGCTGCTCTTCACCCTCGCTATCTACGCGCTGCCCTTCTTCGCAGGCATCACCGTCGGCACGTGGGCCTATGGCACTGGCGCGGGCTGGCCCGGCAGCATCGTCGTCGGACTTCTCGCTGCCGGGCTGATGCTCGGCATCGGCCAGTTTCTCTTCGCCTTCGTCCGTCCGGTCTGGCTCCGGCTGACCATCGGACTTGTCTTCGCAGCACCGGCGGCCGTCGCCGGTTATCATGCCGTTCACGGTATCGCGAAGCACGCCATGCCTTCGGAGACTTGGCAGGTCATTTTCTCCGTGATCGGCGCCATCGCCATCGGCGCGACGGCCTGGATTCGGATCGCGGGCGCCGAGCCCGCCCCGATCCGGGCAGAACCTCGCTCGGGGCTGACATCCTCGCAACGTCGCGGCGGACCAGAGGCATATCGAAGCCGTCCTCAGCATCGTGGAACAGGCAGGGATCGGGCGGCGATGGGCCGTTAGATTCGGGCTGGGAGGGCGGCAGCCGGTTGAGCAAGCTTGACCAGCGGGCGTCGATGGCTCGGCACATTGATGGTGCGGGAGCTTAGCGTTCTGACCGAAAGCGTGGCGTGGGAACCGGTGCAGGCGCTGCGTCGAGACCGGGAGACAAGGACCGCCGGTGATAGTGCCGCGTATTCACCGGCACCGAGGGGGTCGCCACCGTCTCCATTGATCGGCTCTGCCCGGTCGAGCGCTCCAAGACGGCCTCTTCGATGGGTGTATCTGGCCGAAGGGCGGCTTCGCCTCGATCGCCTATGGCGCAACAGCGCCGTCAAAACTTTCTTCCCCTGCCGGCTACGCCGTCATTCCTCGCGGGACAAGAAAGTCCCTCCTCTGCTGTCTGAAGCCCTGCGGGTGCGCCGTCGATCGCCTCCGGCCGGTCGATCACCATCGAGGCCGCAATGGTGCGGGCTCGAAGGACAGATCAAGGAGACTTCCCATGGCGACCATCGGCACCTTCAAGAAGACCGGCTCGAACGAGTTCACCGGCGAAATCGTCACCCTCAGCGTCCAGACCAAGAACGTCCGCATCGTCCCCGACGCCCGCTCCACCGGCGAGAACGCTCCCAGCCACCGCGTCTTCGTCGGCCGAGCCGAGATCGGCGCCGCCTGGTCCAAGCGCTCCAACGAGGGCCGCGACTATCTCGGCCTGAAGCTGGACGACCCGAGCTTCAACGCTCCGATCTATGCCAACCTTTTCGACGACGAGGATGGCGACGGTTACAGCCTCATCTGGTCCCGGCCCAACCGCCGCAATGGCGACTGAGCCACCACCGATGCCCCGTCCGGATCACCGGGCGGGGCATCACGCCTGTGGGAATCCGATCCTGCAGGGCGGCCGAAAGCTCCCGATCATCCCGGAAAAATGACTCCGGGCCTTTTCTCATGTACGAATCACTAGTTTACTAGGTGGCAGTATATTAGGGGAAACGGCGACCTCTCCGCATGAGATTGCGGGAGCTTGTCGCCAGAAATTTGCGTCGACTGAGACACGCCAAGGGCTTGTCGCAGGAGGAACTTGCCGATCGTGCCGAGATCAATCGCAACTATGTCGGCATGCTTGAGCGGGAACAGCACGCCGCGACGATCGATATGCTGGAAAAGCTGGCGATCGTGCTTGAAATCGATCCGGTCGCGTTTTTTGAACGGGCTGAGCGGCAGGACGCGGACGAAGATTGACAGTGCGTCGCGCAGTGATGTCTGCGCTGCATCACGCGATGTCTACTCGTGCAGCTTACGACAATTCAAAACTTCGATAAAATCGACCCGGAATCGAATGGCTGTCGCCGTTGATGTGTCGGGGGACCCATCATGACCGCGCCGGATTTTCTTGACGAACCGCCCGGAGGCGCGTCGCTGACCGACTACGACATCAAACATTTGAAGCTCTACGTTCGCCTGCTCGACGCCGATGCCGAGGGCGCGGACTGGCGCGAGGCGGTTACCATTTTGTTCGGCATTGACCCCCGTGATGATCCCGAGCGCGCTCAGCACATCCATGAATGCCATCTCCTGCGCGCCCGATGGATGACCGAACACGGCTACCGCGACCTGCTTCGGCGCGGCCATCACTGAACGGGTCCGCGATGCGCCGCAGCGATCACGCGGCGCTTTTTCCGGGTCTTCCCTGATCCAGCTCAACCGGGAATCGTATCCGGCCCGGAGACATGAACCATGTGAGCCAGGAGGTAATCGATGGCGCCGGACCCATCGCAGTGGCGAGCTTCGACCAGTTACGACTATTTCGACGATCTCGGCATTTCCGACCTGGCGTGGGAATGCTTACGCCGCAATGTCGATTACCAGCGCGACTATGCAAAAGCGTTAAAAGAGATGGATGACCCTAAGCAGGCGGCCACGTCGTTCCGCCTGCGCTGGGGGTTGCAATTTCCCTGCCCACCCAAGCCACAGCGCCATCGAGGAGCCGGTTCACTGGACGACGGAGGCCGACCTTGGAAAGGTTCTGCTGATCGCGTCGCCATCCCTTGGCTCGGCCGGCGCACCACTGCCCGCGCTTGATCCGAGCGCAACGCTCCGCAGCGCGCACGAACTCCACGCAATCCACGGCGACGGCGCCGACGCAGTCCATGTCGTGCTGCTCGGCGGCATCGAACCCAACCAGCCGCTGGCCGCGGTCGTCCCGCTGGACACTGATGCACCAGATCGGATCGAGGCCATCTCGCGCCTCTGGGGCGGGCTCCAAGCGCCGCCTCCGCCCGCCGATCTGCGCGTGACGCTTCAGCGCCGGCAGCGCCTCCGTCACATGCTGCGGGCCTTTGACGGCCGCGCCTGCCGTGCGACCTACCGGGAGATCGCGGAGGTGATGTTCGGCGTGTCCCGCGTCGCCTCCGACTCCTGGAAAACATCGGCGCTTCGCGATTCCACCATTCGGCTCGTGCGCGATGGCCTCGCCATGGTCGATGGCGGCTATCGTGATCTGCTGCGTCGACGCCGACGGCGCTGACGGCGCCCCATCGCAGGGGGTGCGAAATAGCCCCCTCTGTCTTCACCATCCCCCCAGACAGCAGCTCTTCGCCACCGTGGCCTTCGCCCGCCGCTGATCGCCAGCGGCCTCAACGAACGCCCCGGAGGCCCGATCATGTCCGCCAACCTCGCCGGTTTGCCGCCGCGCTTTCTACGCACCCCTGAAGCCGCTCGTTTCTTAGGTCTTTCCGGCCGCACGCTGGAAAAACACCGGACCTACGGAACCGGCCCGGCGTATCGCAAGCTCGGCGGCCGTGTCGTCTACGCTATCGACGACCTGCAGGCCTGGGCCGATCGGGGTGCAGTCACATCCACGTCGGATCCGCGCGGCGCCGTCCTTCCCGCCAAGCGTCATGAACCGACGACGCCGGTCCAAGCCGGCCGCCACGCGCGCTGAGACGTGCCGGCATGTCGTCCCGCCATCACAGTAGCGAACGCGAGCAGCTCGATCTCTTCCGAGCGCTGCCCGGCGACCTCGCGCCGCGAGATGCGCAGGACCTGATGGCCTATCCGTTCTTCTCGCTCGCCAAGTCGAAGCGCCTGGCGCCGATCGACTTCAAGGCGGGCTCGATCGTCATCCGCGTGGAAGCCGTCCCCGAGCATGGCATGGCGACCATCTGGGACGCGGACGTGCTGATCTGGGCAGCCTCCCAGATCGTCGAAGCGCGCGACGCCGGCCTACGCCCGTCGCGGCTCATGGGCACCACCCCGTATGAGATCCTGAACTTCATCGGCCGCGGCGTGTCGCTGCGCGACTACGACCGCCTCAAGGCCGCGCTCGACCGCCTACAGTCAACCACGGTCGCCACATCGATCCGCCAGCCCACCGAGCGGCGGATGCACCGTTTCTCCTGGATCAACGAGTGGAAGGAGAAAGCCGACAGCCGAGGACGGCCCCTTGGCCTCGAGCTGATCGTGCCCGACTGGTTCTACGCCGCCGTCCTCGACGACGCGCTCGTGCTGACGATCGACCGCGCCTACTTCGATCTCACGGGCGGGCTCGAACGCTGGCTCTACCGGCTCGTGCGCAAGCATGGCGGCCGCCAGGAGTTCGGCTGGAGCTTCGATTTCATCCACCTCCACGCCAAGTCCGGCTCGCTCTCGCCGCTCAAGCACTTCGCCTACGACCTACGCGACATCGTCCGCCGCCAGGCGCTGCCCGGCTACCGGCTGACGATCGAGCAGCCGGCCAGCGGCCCCGAACGCCTTTCCTTCGCTCCGACCGATCCGTCACCGTTCGGCGCGCCGCGACGCCGCCGTTCCAACACTCGCCTTGGGGATAAGCTGTGAATTGCCTCGTGCTATCAGGGACCGCGCCTATCGTGCCATCGGGGACCCGATCCTCGTGCTATCGGGGACCGGAATCGACGATTCCGCGCATCGAATCAAAAGCTTGCGGCGCCCGTAACTTCTCTAACCAGAATTCCTACGGAATTCTTCTAACGGACGCCGCGTTCTGCCCGCCTGCGGATAACCGCCAGCCAGCGGCCAGGAGCGCGTCATGATCGTCGCGCTCCTCAACCAGAAGGGTGGTGTCGGCAAGACGACGCTGGCGCTGCACCTTGCCGGCGAATGGGCAAGACGCGGTCACCGCGTCACCGTAATCGACGCCGACCCGCAAGGCTCGGCGCTCGACTGGTCGCAACAAAGGGCACGCGAGCGCCTGCCGCGCCTGTTCGGTGTCGTCGGCCTGGCGCGTGACACGCTCCACCGCGAAGCGCCCGAGCTGGCGCGCGACGCCGATCACATCGTCATCGACGGGCCGCCCCGCGTCGCCGGGCTGATGCGTTCCGCATTGCTCGCCGCCGATCTCGTGCTGATCCCGGTACAGCCATCGCCATTCGACGGCTGGGCCTCGGCCGAGATGCTGGCGCTGCTCGGTGAGGCGCGCATTTATCGTCCGCAACTCGCGGCCCGCTTCGTGTTGAACCGATGCGGCGCGCGAACCGTCATCGCCCGCGAAACGGCCGAGACGCTCGCCGATCACGACCCGCCGGTGCTGGCATCCACCATCGGCCAGCGCGTCGCCTTCGCCGATACCGCGCAGTCCGGACGCCTCGTGTCGGAGGTCGACGACGACAGTCCGGCTGCGCGCGAGATCGCCGCGCTGTGCGCCGAGGTCGGGAGGCTCGGATTATGACCGGGCCGTCTCAGAAACGCGGCTTCGCCGCCCGGCCCGGCGATGCTGAACACTGGATCAAGTCGTCAGCGACGCCGCCTGCGCGCGACCCGGACACCACCGCGTTCTCGGCGCGACTGACCATCGACGTTACCTCCGAATTGCGCGGGCGCATCAAAATCGCGGCATTCCGGCGCGGCGTCACGGTCGCCGACATGCTGCGCGACCTGCTCGCACGCGAATTTCCCCCGACCGAAGGAGACCCATCATGACCGGCACCGCGGCCTCGCGCGTGCGTAGCGGCCCGTCACCGTCCGCGCTCGCGTCCGACCATCTGACTCATGTCGAACTGACCTGGATTGAGAAGAAGATCGAATATTGGATCCGCTTCGGAGACGACGTCCACGAACAGATTCTGGATCGCCGCCGGCGTGTCCTCTCCTACCAGCCGGGCAGCATCTTCGCGTTCGTCCGCTGGGCCTCCAACGACTTCGGCACGGTCATCTCGCGCATCGACATCGTGCGCGCCGTCTCGCCGCGCCAACCCTATCAGACGCTGCCGTTCGTGCGCCCTGGCGGCGACATCCTGCTTAAGCTCGAAGGCTGGCCGAAGGTCGAACGCGTACTCCAACTCATCGACGCCATTGAAGCGCGCAACATCGATCCGGCAGCGGTCTCGCCCGATCATTGGCGGCACATCCACAACCGCCTGACGGCAGGCCACGAGCCTCGTGCCTACACATTCGAGCAGCATCTCGCATTCCTGAAGCGCCGGAGCGCCGAGCCATGACGCGCTTCGGCTACGTCATGACGACGTATTTCGCCGTGATGCTGATCGGCGGCCTGTCGTTCATCCACATTGCGCCGAAGCTGATTTGGAACGCCTCGGCCAGCACGCCGATCGGGCTCTATTCTGTCGATCGATCACCGCGGCTCGAAGTGACCGACCTGGTCGCCGTGGCCGCTCCCGAACCGCTCGCCACGTTCCTGGCCGACCGCGGCTACCTGCCGCGCGGCGTTCCACTGATGAAGCGCGTGGCGGGACTTCCGGGGCAACAAGTCTGCCGCACGGGCGCGCGCATCACCGTCGACGGCATCGCCATGGGCGAAGCGCTCGACCGGGACCGGCTCGGCCGTGACCTGCCAGTCTGGCGGGGCTGCCGGCGCATCGCGAACGGCGAGATCTTCCTCATGAACTGGTCCGTCCGCGACAGCCTCGACGGCCGCTACTTCGGTCCCATTCCCACCAGCTCGATCATCGGCCGCGCGATGCCGGTGTGGACCGACGAAGACGACAGCGGCCACTTCGAATGGCGCGCCCAAACACGTTGAGGGGCGCGCTGAACCTTTCCCTTACAGCAGCAGAAGGAACCTTCCCATGCCACAGATCGGTCAATTCACCCGCACGAAGTCCGGCTATTCCGGCCACCTCCGCACGCTCACCCTCGACATCGCGCTTTCTCTCTTTCCGGCCGAGCCTTCCGACGCCGAGAACGCGCCGGACTACCGCGTCCATCTCGGCGACGAGGATGGCCCCGAGGTCGGCGCCGGCTGGAAGCGGACCGGCGAGAAGGCCGGCGAATATGTCTCGCTGCTCCTCGACGACCCCGTCTTCGCGCAGCCGGTGCGCGCCAACCTGTTCCAGTCCGGCGAGGACAAGACAGCCTGGGGCCTCCACTGGCACCGTCCGCCGAAGCGCGGCGAGCGGGACTGAGGCCATGCGGACGCTTCACCCACCGCGCAGGCGTCTCGTGGATACCGGGCGGACGCATGCCGCCCGGAATCTCGCCATCCTTCTCCTTTCCGGTCTGCTTTTCGGCGCAGGATTGCCCGCCGCCACTCTGGCTCAGAGCGCGCCGGTCGAGCGAACCGATCCTGCCGATCCGATCGCCGCCTATGTTGCCGAGGCCTCGCGGCGCTTCGGCGTTCCGGCGGCCTGGATTCGCGCCGTCATGCGCGCCGAAAGCGCGGGCGACGTGCGCGCGATCTCCCGAGCGGGTGCGATGGGGCTCATGCAGATCATGCCCGATACCTGGGCGGCGCTGCGCAGCCGCTTGTCTCTCGGTAACGACCCCTACGACCCGCGCGACAACATCCTGGCAGGCGCGGCCTACCTGCGCGAAATGCACGACCGTTACGGCTCGCCCGGCTTCCTTGCGGCCTACAACGCCGGTCCCGGTCGCTACGACGAATATCTTGCGGACGGCCGTGCGTTACCGGCGGAAACGCGGGCCTATGTCGCGGCCCTCGCACCTCTTGTCGGCGGCGGCGAGATCGCCGGAACCGTCACTGTCGCGACCGCCGATCCGCTGGCGTGGACGCGCGCGCCGCTGTTCATCGCGCACGCCGACGGCACGACCTCTGCTGATCGGGTGCAGACCGGGAACCGTTCTGAAGGCCCTTCGGCGGCGGCTCCGCTGCGCGAGGTTTCCGCGATCACGCCGCAGTCCTCCGGCCTGTTTGTCGTGCGACCAGATGCTGGAGGTCCGCGATGACGGTACTTCGACCGCATCGCAGTCTGGCGTGCCCCGGCGCATCATGGAGGGCGCCGAGGGGGGAGCGAGGTAACACGACCGCACGATGGCAGGATAAAGGGGCGCGATGTGCGCGTCGGTTCGGTCGTGTTTTTTCAGGGGCTTACGAGGCGAATTCGCGAGGTGCGCCTGATCGGCGCAGCCTGCGGCCTCGGCATTTTCAGAAGAAAGTCAGCGCCGTTGCGCGATGTGTGGGATCGCGGCCATGAGCGGCGAGGACGATTTCCGCATCCGGCCAGGCCGCATCCGTTCGCCCAGCGCGCAGCGCGCCAGGCCCTTCATCGCGCAGGCGCTGGCGGCGGCCCAGCGCGCCGGCGGAACGATCTCCCGCAAAGGGGCGATCGGGCCGAACCACCGTTCCCGGTTTGGCCGGGGCCAGCGCGCATCGGTGCAGGCCAACCGGCTCATCACCTCCCGCTCGCGCGGCGCTGTCGTCAAGGCGCGTGTCGTCCGCCACGGCGGACGCGCCGCGCCGCTCGCGACCCACCTGAGCTATCTGCGCCGCGAGGGCGTCACCCGGGACGGAGAGAAGGCCCGGCTGTTCGGCCCCGGCACGGACGATGCCGATCGACAAGCATTCGCGGAGCGGTGCGAGGATGACCGGCATCATTTCCGGTTCATCGTCTCGCCCGACGACGCCGTGGAAATGTCCGACCTCAAGACCTTCGCCCGCGATCTCGTCGGGCAAATGGAAAAAGACCTCGGCACCAAGCTCGATTGGGTCGGCGCCGATCACTGGAACACCGAGCATCCACACGTCCACCTGATCGTGCGCGGCGTGCGCGAGGACGGCGAGAACCTCGTCATCTCGCGCGACTACATCAAGGAAGGAATGCGCGATCGGGCGCGCGATCTGATCACGCAGGAGCTCGGCCCCCGCACCGATCAGGAAATCCGCCGCACGCTCGAACGCCAGATCGCCACCGAGCGCTGGACCAACCTCGACCGGCAGCTCACGCGCGACAGCACTCGCACCGGCGTCATCGACCTCGCGCCGCATCCCGACCGCCAACCCGACGAGTTCCATGCGCTGAAGGTCGGACGACTACGCAAGCTGGAATCGCTCGGTCTCGCCAACCAGATCGGTCCTGGCCAATGGGTCATGTCCGAGAACGCTGAGGCGACGCTGCGCGAGTTGGGCGAACGCGGCGACATCATCAAGCGCATCCATCGCGGGCTGGCCGAGCGGGGCATTGAGCGTGGCGCGGCCAATTATGTGCTGGCTGGTGAGAGCCTGGACGATCCCGTCGTCGGCCGGTTGGTGGCCCGTGGTCTCGACGACGAACTGAAGGGCACGGCCTATGCCGTGGTCGATGGCGCAGACGGGCGCACCCACCACATCAAGCTGCCCGATCTCGATGCCGCCGGCGATGGCACGCCGGGCTCTATCGTCGAACTGCGCAAGTTCGACGACGCCCAGGGCCGGCGGCGCGTGGCGCTGGCGGTCCGCTCGGACCT